>JAUVJW010000026.1 GCA_030596465.1 Candidatus Fermentibacteraceae bacterium
AACCAACAGACTTGTACCTCCCCGTGTGTATTTTGTGGATGCCAGAGGACACGTAGGTTACCAGAAGAATGACATTACTGACGAAATGGTAATGAGTGGAATCAAGGTGAAAGAGGGGGACAGGGTAAACACAAATGATGAAGTGTTTTCTCTCTCCATGGGCAACAGCATCACAGGATATAGAAGCTCAATGAAAAGTCCTGTTCGAGGAGTTGTTCATTCAGTTGTCTCTCCCGGGATGATAATCCTCAGAGAAATACAGGATTATGACGGCAAACCCCACTATGTGAATGTTGCCAGGCTGCTTGGACTGAAACCCAAAAGGATCACTGCCAATATGAAGGTGCGTCTCGGAGACTTTGTTGAACACTCACAGGTAATCGCAATTGGGGAGAAACTTAAAACTGTAAAATCACCGGCCACCGGCACAGTACTGGAAATTGATAGAAAAACCGGTATTGTAACTATTCAGTACATTCTGAAACCTGTGCATATCTACTCACCCATGCAGGGAGTGGTTACCGCAGTTGATCCGGTAATGGCAGCCAGGGTCAGATCCAGGGGTCTTATCATTCCCGGTATTGCCGGATTCGGCAGGATGCGCTGGGGCAGGCTCACGGTTCGTTCTTTAGAAAAAGACGCTGTTGTTCTTATTGACAAACCACTCGCTCCGTCTTGTCTTGCAAAGGCAGTTGAAGCGGGAGTGGCAGGCATAATCGCACCCTCTATATCGGGCAGGGATCTGGTCGACTTTCTCGGCGAAGAGCCAGGGGTGATACTGACCGGTTCTGAAGATCTTCCTCTTTCCCTGATAATTACGGGAGGGATGGGTTCTGTACCCATGGATAAGGAGTTCTTTGACTGCCTCTCTCGCAACGCCGGCAGTAACTGCGTTATGTTTACTACAACCAGGCTTAGAGCCGGGGTGGAGAGACCCTTTGTTCTTTTGCAGACACAGGAGGAATAATGGTTTGGGAGTGCCAGGCGTGTGGCTATATCTATGATGCCAGGAAGGATAGCGAAACCGCAGAGACTCCTGTACAGGGTTCTTCATCTGACGGTTTTCCTGAAGACTGGATCTGCCCGGTTTGTGGCGTGGGACCAGAGTTTTTAGAAGAAGTATCCGGCAGAAGCAGCTAATTTATTGCTGTGTATCTATTTTTGCATCAGGGGTTGACCAGTTGCTGAAAACCGCTTAAATTACTGCCTCCGGTGCCGAGATAGCTCAGTAGGTAGAGCAACGGACTGAAAATCCGTGTGTCGACGGTTCAATTCCGCCTCTCGGCACCATTCTTTTATTTTCCGGTGGAGTTTTCTTCTTTAAGCTCCTCCAGCATCTTTTTTCTTTCTCATTCCAGCACTGATTGATTTCTTCCCGCAGAGCTTCGGGAATAGTCATACACTTCCTTTCCTTTTGTTCCGAATCTGTATATTCAAGGTATGCCGTTGACTGTAACCTTTTGAACTGAGGATGTGATGAAAAGGTCTGTTCTGCTTAACTGGCTTCCCTTTGAGAATACCAGCACAGGAGCTGCCAAAAGATCCATTGAGCTTCATGAAAGGCTGGCCGACGAGTTCAACTTTGTCGCGGCAGTCACTGAGGGCTTTCCGCTGGATACTGCTCCAGGAGTTGAAAAGAAAGTTTTTGCCGCAAACCGAAGTCTGGCAGTGCGTATTTCTGAGAAGTCTCCCGGATTCTGGGAGCGGCAGGGTAAACCGGATGTGTGGGTAACCGACACACTGCCTGTTCCCGGGTTCAGGGGTGATACCAGAACCGTTCTTACTGTCCACGATCTCAGGTTTCTCGCGAGCAGGAAATACCTGAGCCTGCAGCGGTTTCTTTTTCTGAAGCTGAGCATGAAATCAGGTCTTAAGCGTGCTGATGCTGTGGTTACTGTCTCTGACTGGATAGCGAAGCAGATTATTGAGACCTATGGTATTTCTCCGAAAAAGCTTCACGTGATACCAAATGCCGCGGCTTCTTTTCCTTATGTGGAGTCTTTGGATTTCAGTGGTCGGGAATACATCCTCACTGTGGGGCATCTTGAGCCACGGAAGGATCACAGAACGCTTATCCGTGCGTTTGCGACGGTTGCCCGCAAGTGGGATGGTGATCTGGTTATAGCAGGCAGAGGAGCACTTCTGGGAGATCTTAAGTTTCTGGCAGATGAACTGGGAGTTGGCTCCAGGGTGAAATTTGCCGGAGGAGTGAGTGATTCTGAGCTTTCAACTCTGTATGCACAAAGCACCTGTCTTGTCTGCCCTTCTGTGTATGAAGGTTTTGGAATGACTCTTCTGGAGGGCATGGCGGCTGAATTGCCTGTGATAGCCTCCAGTATTCCACCCCACATGGAAGTCGCAGGCGATGTTGCTCTCTGGTTTGAATCCGGTAACTGCAAGGATCTTGCAGAGGTCATTCTCAGCTTTCTTGAAAACCGTCAGAGTTTTATTCCGGATGCAGGGGTACGCAGAGCGCAGATGTATAACTGGGATGATTCAGCGAAAAAGCTTGCTTCAATTTACAGAGGGCTTGGAGCGTGACCGACAATAGATGTTGAGCAGATATCGAGACATCCGTGCCTTCCCCGGAAGAAAAGATGTACGGCCCAGGAGTACATCCGAGTAAGCAGCATTACCGTAAACAAAGTGCTCCCCTGCGTAGCAAGGGAATAGAACACTGGCATCTACAGCCACAGAATCGGCCACAATACTCGCGTATTATCATTAAGAGCAACAGAGCCAGTAACTGAGAGCGTCCCGGGCGTCAGCACGAATCATAGCCGACTGTGTAGTTTTTCTGCCTGTGCTTCATTTCACAAACCCCATGTTTCCCTGTGTCAGTAGCCGCTTCCGGACTGCCTGAAGCCTATGGAATCATTTTCGATAGAAATTCGAATTCGATCTCCGGATATTCCATGGGTTACATATCCAAAACTGCCTTCCAGCGATTTACCGTTAGCAGACTGAACAGTGACATGAAAAGAATCATCTTTTGTGTATACAATGGTGAATTCTCTTTCTTCGCCGGGAGTCATGTTTTGAATAGTCCAGGTACTGTCACAGACTGTAACTGTTACTGAAGTGCAGACAGTTTTTGAGTTGTTTTCAATTAAAACCAGATTCTCGAAGCTTTGACATCCCGTGATTGCCAGAAGCGCGAGAGCGGGAATAAAAACTTTTCTCATTTGATTCTCCTTTTTCTGATTATGCAGAGAACTGGACTCATGTCAATACTTCTGCTCTGTACTGCGGGGAGTTTTCGTTGCATAATCGGTAATCACTTACTTGTGGAGGTACATCTTGATCACTGTTTTTGTTCTATGCGCGGTACTGTTTGCCACACCCGAGATAATTTCTGTTACCAATGCTCCTGAAGATGATGGTTCTCTGCTTCTTGTGGAGTTTGACGGTGCGCTGGATACTCCAGAGAATTTTGCAGGATTGCTTGTACAGAGAAGGGGAACTGACTCCGAGGATGCTGTTTGGGAAACCGTTATGGTAGAGGCTCTTCCCTTGGAGAGTACAGAGATCATGGATGGTTACGATCCGGATTATCCGATTTCCCCAAATACCCTGTATCAGTACAGAACTGTTGTATTAACAGCTGATGGAGATTCTCTTTACAGCAGTGTATTCATAGGTGCCGAACTGGCAGAGGGAGAGTGGTTCAGTCCCAGTGAGATGCCAACCATGATTGGTTGTATTCTATTTCTCGGTTTGATCTTTTTTTACTTTCACAGGGCGAAAAGGGGTACCGAGTTTTACCTCCGTCCCATCGCCGGTATTGAAGCTATTGACGAGGCCATAGGTAGAGCTACGGAAATGGGAAAACCTATTCTTTACGTGCCAGGGCTATCAACCATTGGTGATGTGGCGACAATCGCAAGTATTACCATTCTTGGCAGGGTAGCAAAGAAGGTGGCTGAATACGGGACTCCGTTGCTGGTGCCAAACTGCGATCCCATCGTGTTTACTGTTTGCGAGGAAACAGTTCGCCAGGGGTATATGGAGGCCGGCAGACCGGATGCCTACGACAATGACAGTGTTTTCTTCCTTACTCAAAGCCAGTTTGCTTATGTAGCCGGTGTGAATGGAATTATGATGCGCGATAAACCGGCAACAAATTTTTATCTGGGAATGTTCTGGGCAGAATCTCTGATTCTTGCAGAAACAGGCTCATTGTCCGGTGCCATTCAAATCGCGGGTACAGACGCTGTTACCCAGCTACCATTCTTCATCACTACCTGCGACTACACTTTGATAGGTGAAGAACTTTACGCCGCGAGTGCTTATCTGGGAAGAGAACCCAAGCAGCTTGGATCCATCAAGGGCCAGGATGCATGTAAGGCTATAATGATGATTTTCATTGTACTGGGTATAGTTTTGAGCGTAATCTACGCAATCACCGGAAATGAATCAGTAATGTTTCTTGGCCGTTTTCTGAACTTGTAAAATGGCTGATCTTCTTGTACCTCTCTACAGTCTGCCAGGGAAATTTTGTAGTACCGGGTTTACAGTTCGAAGATCTATGGCTCACGAAGGTGAGATCATTCAGAAATGGATAAGGGTTAACTTCTCTGCAGGGTGGGCTTCTGAGGTACTGCCGGCAATAAGCAGAGTTCCATCAACCATGATGATCTCCCTTGAGGAATCAACGGGAAAACTTGCGGGATTTTGTGTATGGGACTGCACTGCTCTGGGGTTTCTGGGACCGGTAGGAGTGGCAGAGGAATACAGGGGCACTGGTGTGGGTAAAGCCGTTACTCTTGAGGTGTTGCACTGCATGCGGGAACAGGGTTACGGATACGGGATTGTTGGCGGAGCAGGTCCTGTTGATTTTTTCCAGTCGGTTTGCGGAGCAATGATGATCCAGGGAAGTACACCGGGGCTCTACCCGGAGTCGATAAAATGATTGTTCATCCCATGAAATTCGAACACTACGATTCTCTTGTAAAACTGTGGAGCAGTTTTACCGGCAATGCCATGACTGGAGCAGACTCGGCGGAAGGTTTTTCCCTTTTTCTGAAAAGAAACGGCGCGTACTGTTTTACCGCCTTTGAAAGTGAAGAGATAGTTGGGTCGGTAATGGCGGGAGAAGATGCCAGAAGAGGCTACATATACCATCTGTCCGTGAAAAGGGATCTGCACCATTCAGGTATTGGCACCGTTCTTATGAAAGCAGCAGAAACAGCTCTTTACAATGCGGGTATTGAGAAACTTCACCTGTTCATATTCTCGGATAACCCGGCAATTGAGTTTTACAAAAGAACCGGGTGGCACCTCAGGGATGATATAGAGGTAATGAGCAAGGTTATCAGAGGAGACAAGTACACGGGAACCCGGAAGCCCGAATAACCTTCCTGTAACATCTGATTCCACATTTATTGTAAGAACGGGGATAGTTTTAGACTTTCCCCGTTCTGTATCATTGTTGAAAACAGTTTTATTCTCCGGAAGCTTCAGGTTGAATAAGCCCCATTCGCTCAAGCCTGGCCAGTAACGCGCCGGTGCTTCTTTCAAAAGATTTTGAGATGGTTTCGATATCGATACCGTTCTTAAACTGTTTCTCAAGTTTTTCTTCTTCTTCAGACTCCCACTTCATGAATGCTCTTGGAAATGTCTTTCTTGCCTCGGTGATTTCTTCATCTCTTCTGACCTCTGAGAGTTTTTCCAGTTTTTCACAGACTTCGTTGATCTTTTCCCTGAATCCCCGAAAGGACTCCTCGAAAAGGATCACTTTATTCTGTTCGAAGGTACCATCAGCCTGCCTGCGGGAATCTGTGATGGAGATGTAGTAGTGGTCGTTTTTTGCCTGCTTTCCATCAATGAAAAAGGTATTCTTTCCCGCGGATACCCTTGCTGTGTACAGTGTTGTTCTTTCTTCAGACATTGTTCTCTCCTTTTTTTCTTCCGAACTTAAAGTGGCGGTTTGCGACTTTAAGATACCGAACCCTTTTCCGACCAGCCTGGAAGCTTCCTGCATTGTGTTTCAACCCTTTCACCGTAAGGGGAACATCTGTTTACCTTAACAGTAACCTTCATTCTCTGCTGTTTTACAAGTGTTCTCTTCAAAGCTTGACAAACTGTCTGCCAACAGGCACACTAGGCACATGAGAAAATCTCTTCCAATGACCGCTCAGGAAATGCGTGGCCGTGGCTGGGATCAGCTTGATGTGCTGATAGTCACTGGCGACGCTTATGTGGATCATCCATCTTTTGGCGCAGCCATTATCGGGAGGGTACTTGAGAGTAAAGGGTACAGGGTTGGTATAATTGCCCAGCCCGACTGGAAAAACCCTGAATCTTTTTCGGTCATGGGCAGGCCCAGGCTTTTTGTAGGGGTGACATCCGGTAACATGGATTCCATGGTTAACCACTACACATCAAACAACCGTCTTCGTTCAGATGATGCTTATACCCCTGATGGTGTACCGGGAAAAAGGCCGGACAGAGCAGTAATCAAGTACACTAATTGTGTTCAGAGGGCCATGAAGGGCGTTCCTGTTGTTCTTGGTGGTATAGAGGCAAGCCTTCGAAGAATTACTCACTATGATTTTTGGAGTGATCGGTTGAAGAAATCCATTCTTCTTGACACCAAAGCATCTATTCTTGTTTATGGAATGGGAGAAAAGCAGACAGTTGAGATAGCAAGGCGTATTGATAAAGGAAAAGCACTCGCAGGTATTCCGGGAACTGCTACAGCGGTTCACCGGGGGAAATATCTGGCGGAAGAGGGCGATGTTGTGCTGCCTTCCCATGAATCACTGAATTCCAACCCTGTGGAAATGCTTGAACTGTCAAAACTTCTTGAAGCCAATCAGAATCCGTGGTGCGGGGCGAGGCTGATTCAACACGCGGATTCCAGAATTGTGATAGTTGAACCTCCGGCAGAGCCGTTGTCCCCGGAAGATATGGACGCGGTGTATGAACTGCCGTATACCAGACTGCCTCATTCTTCCTACAGAGGTGAAATACCGGCGCTGACAATGATAAAGGATTCTATTACAGTCGTGAGGGGCTGCGGCGGCGGGTGTTCCTTTTGTGCCATTGGTCTTCATCAGGGGAAGTTTATCACAAGCAGATCCCGGGGGTCTGTTCTGAAAGAGGCGGCTAAAATATCTTCCTCACCTGCATTCAGAGGAACTATCTCTGATCTTGGCGGCCCTACAGCCAACCTCTATGGACTGGGCTGCGGCGACCCCGAACAGATGAAAAAGTGCAGAAGACCATCGTGTCTTTACCCATCGATATGCAGCCATTTCCGAACTGATCACAGCAGCTACATTGATCTGCTGACAAAGACCGGGGAAGTCCCGGGAGTAAAAAATGTATTCATATCCAGCGGCATCAGGCATGATGTTGCTCTGAAAGATACAAATTTTATGGCCCGGCTTACATCAAAGAATATTTCAGGTCACTTGAGAATAGCTCCTGAGCATACCCATGACAGAATACTGGCGCTCATGCGTAAACCCACCCGTGAGGTTTGGGAGAGATTTGCCGCTGAATTCAAAAAGAATGCAGAAAGATCAGGAAGAAAACAATACATTGTTCCATATATCATCGCGGCCTTCCCGGGAAGTACCATTGGTGATATGCAGGCAGCCAGATCCTTTCTGGAAACTCAGGGCGCCATTCCAAGGCAGGTTCAAATATTCCTTCCCACTCCTATGACTGTGGCAACAGCTATGTACTTCTGCGGCAGATCTTACCCCGACGGGGAGCCTCTGCGGATTCCCAGAAAGCCCTCAGACAAGCAGCAGCAGAAGGATATGATCTTATACGGTATTCAGGGTGTTAAGAACCACGAACGCAAGGATACCGTGAATCGTAATATCAATCACAGGAAGGGTTTTTCCGGTAAACCTTCCCGACATCAGTAACATGAAAATCCTGATAATCCATTCAACAGCATAAACGGTGAGGAAAAGCTGGAAATGGGTATTGATCCTGTCCTGCTCTCTGTTTCCGGAGAGAACACAATTCATATCCCTGGTCAGACCGCAGAACGGACACGGATCACCGGTAATTTCCTTGTAGTAGCAGCGCATGATAGAAGGAAAAAATTTTTCCATTACTGGAGAAGTCATCGTAAAAACAAGGACATACAGAAGAAATCCCAGGATTACCAGGTTGAATATTCTGTATGTCCCCATTGAACCTGATGTCATATCACTACTTGATAGTCATCTCATTTATAGAGTACGCGTCACCGGAGACCATTGCGAGCACCAGATAAGCTGTAATGACAAGCAGTGGAAGCGCATTAAGAATAATACCCGCAAGAGCAATACCTGAGGGAAGTTCTGCAGTTCTCTTTTGTTTGAAGGCAATGATTCCCAGAATCAGCCCAACTATTGCAGGTACTACCACAAGAGTATTTATGCAGGGGATAAACCCGATGATTGTTGCGATAATACCGATCACAAGAGATGCAGTATCCATAATTCCTCCTTTAGAGTTCTATTCTGCAATCTATGTTCATTGAATTGAGAAGATCCTCATTTCCCATTACACACACCTTAACTGTAGATGCCCGACTTTTCAGAAGAGCGGCAAATTCTCTTATTGAATCGGCATTTACATCAAGTAGATGCGCTCTGCGCTCCGTAATAAAGTCAATACTGATTCCTTTAAGCTGTCTTAGAATTGCCAGTCCGTTGGCCATGGATGGACGAATTGCAGGATCCATTCCCTTAACACTGGCAATTATGGAATCTTCCACCGCCCTGGGGGTTAAGTCAACAGCTTCAATTCCCTTCGTTATTGCATTATGAAAAGTTTGCAGACTGCTGGCCGGGGATGGATCCCTGTAAGAGTAAAAGGAGATTGCCGTGCCGTTCAGGCTTGCCGCTGCTCCGTAAGCACCTTTCTTCACCCTGATTTCATCCCAGAGATAACCCTCGGAGATCATTCTCATCATTACATAGCCGGATCCTGACAGGGGATGATTTGAAGGTATCCCGGGCAGTGCCGCTGCCGCGAACGAGGTACCTCCATTGATAACAACTCCGGTTGTATCCGGGGCGGCAGGGAAAGTTGGCGGTTTATGGGTTTTTATTCTCCGGCTGGATCCGGGGAGTTTTTTATACCAGTCGGAAATCATGTTTTCCTTTTTTGCCACGCCTGACCAGGCAAGGATCTGGGGAGCCTTTTCAGTTAAATGCCTGTGGATTTCCTTCATAGCACTGATTTCATTTTCTACGGTGTCTTCCCTTATGGCAGCGACCTGCTGTAATACAGGTACGCCATGGAGTAGATTGCCAGTGTAGGAAGCAGCAGAAAGAGCGGCCTGTGCTTTCATTGAGGCGAAAAGATGTCCTTTGGGAATAAGTAAGCTTCGAGCATGTTCGGCAAGTTCACTCGCTACCAGAATAATTCTTTCCGTATTATCCAGCTCCGGGTCGAAGAGTCTTTTTTTCATCAATTCAAGCATTGCGGGCAGATCTTCTTCCAGGCAGTGACCACCCGTTTTTATAAGAAGCCTGTATTCACCAATTGAAGTTGCTGTGGAGGAAATAGAAGTAGCAGATGTGCCAATACCTCCTGAACAGGCCAGTTCAGCCCCGGCCATCTCAAGATAGTCTTTTCCGGCTGCGCCTGTTCTTGTCAGGAAGCTGGTAAAGAAAGGAAGGTGAGGAACGAGATCTACAGGCAGTTCTGACATGTCGAAACACAGATCAACATAACAAACACCTGCGGTCTGGATTTCTGTGGGAAGAAAGAGTTTGCCATTAACGAATTTTTTCCTGTGGAATATTGAAGGGGGATCGATGGAAACATCGGAAATACTAAGTTTTGGCAGAGTGGCCAGTGCTTCCTCCGAACTGGGAGTCTCCATTGATATGGCCAGTTCTTTTGATCGGAGTGCCAGTTCTTCCAGATCAACCGGTGACATGGATTTTTTTCTGGTTTGAAGATCAGCGGCGATGGCTTCATCCACTTTCTGGAAATGCTTCTCATCAGGATAGAACACACAGTCAACCCGGTGGCTGTTCTTCAGAAGATGCAGGTCAATCATTTCCTCAAGGAATCTGGGGTTAAGGCTCATGCTTTCTTTAAGGCTTTTCAAAAGAAAGTTCAGATCAAGTGATTGCAGTACATCTTCACCGTGGGTCCAGGCAGCACAAACAGAGGACATTACTGAGTAGGGCCAGCTTGATCCGATTGCTCTCAAGTGGAGTTCCTTGCGGTGCAGCATGTTTTTAACAAGACCGGGATTCAACCCGTTATCAACCAGGGACTCGAGGGTTGTATGGATCAAATCAAAGACAGTATCGGCATCTTTTCTTTCCACGCCTTTGAGCCCTATAACAAAATTCCTCTGTACAGGGTCGGAATCATATCCGCACCCGGATAGTCCAGTACCCAGTTCAGAGTCAAGCAGTACCGCTTTCACGGGAGAGGAATCATCGTCAAGCAACACATCTTCCAGAAGGGAAAAAGCCAGGGTTTCTACAGGGTTTCCAGCATTGCTTACCATCCAGGCACTTGTTACTGTGCAGTTGTTTTCCGCGTTTCCGGGAACCGGCGCATCCTTCCGCCGGGGCTTTTTAAGGCGAGGTTGCTCAATTGTTGTTACAGAATTTTCGGTGATACTGAATCCGGAGAGTGCTTCTCCCAGAAATGCGGCCATTTCCTCAAAAGGTATTTTTGTAAGGGTGAAAAGACAGCAGTTTGACGGATGATAGTGGTCAGCGTGGAATTTTTTGAATTGCTCATAAGTAAGAGATGGGATGGCCAGAGGGTCGCCGCCGGAATCCTTTCCGCATGAACCATCCGGGTAAAGAAATCTGGCAAGTTCGCGCTCTATATAGCTGTCGGGGTCGGAGTATGCCCCCTTCATCTCATTGTATACAACGGCGTTGTGAATCAGTGGGCTTTCAATATTTCCAGGTTCTTCAAAATCAAGACGGTAGCCTTCCTGCAGAAAGAATTCCTCTTTCAACAGAGGATGAAATACTGCATCCATATAGATGGAAATCAGATTACGGAAATCCTTTTCATTAAGACTTCCGCAGGGGTAAAGGGTTCTATCTCCGTAAGTCATGGCGTTAATGAATGTTGCCATGCTGCTCTTGACCATCTCCATGAAGGGATCCTTGACGGGATATTTGTCTGAGCCATTGAGTACGGTATGTTCAATTATGTGGGGGACACCTGTATCGTCAGTTGGTGGTGTCTTGAAGCAGGCCGCGAAGAAATTCTCACGTTCTTCTTCACAATGGACGTGAACGAATTCAGCACCACTTGCAGTATGAACTGCCCTTGTTACTGTACTTCTAACCGAGGGTATGAATTCTGACTGCAGTATCTTGAAAGATGATTCCTGATTCATGTGTTACTCTTCCGCTGGTTCTATACAGTATTATTCCCTTATGTTCAAGGGTTATACCGGAACTGATTGTTGTTAATATGGAGGTGATCTCATAACCCCGAATATAGTTGTTGCGGCGGCAGGTAGAAAACTGGGAAAGACTCTTTTCTGCACTGAGCTGGTAAGGGCACTTCACGACAAAGGGTATTCTGTTGCTTTTTACAAACTGAAAAAGCAGAATGAGGAAGGAATTGAATTTTTTCCCGGACCGGGCAGAAAGGGTAGTGATACCTGGAGAATCCACAGCGTGGGTGCCAGTGAAGTTGCTATTCTTAAATTCCCAGCAGGGAGAGATATAAAAGGGTATCTTCCCGTACCGCCCCCGGAATTCGATGTGGTTGTGTGGGAAACAAATTCCGCTGCTCTCCTGATTGAAAATTCTACACTTGTTTACATTGACGGGGATATGCCCGATCCCAAGAACCCCGAGCTTGTGGATCACGCCAGTGTGCTTCTGGAAGGGCCGCTTGAGACTGTTCCCCCGGAGATTATTGGCATGACCCTTTCAGTTGCGGGATTACCCGGTTTCAACCCGGTGCGTCCGGGTTGGAAGCTATGGCTTGAAAG
>JAUVJW010000037.1 GCA_030596465.1 Candidatus Fermentibacteraceae bacterium
AGTAAATCCTGTTACCGGTGAAACTTTTATTACCACAAATGTTACTGTAAGGCTCGTCAGCGGATCTTCACAGGGTGAAAATGAACTTTACAGAACTTCACCGGGTATGACCAGAAGCTACATCCCGGTTTACAAAGATGTTCTTGGTCTTCAGCTCACGGATGCAGTTGTAGATGGCTCTTACCTGGTAATCGGTCCTGAGGAAGCTGTTGCCCTTGCCAGTGACCTTATTCAGTGGAAGCGCGAAAAGGGTTACGAAGTTCATGTTGCAACAACAGAGACCATCGGAACCACTTCTTCCCTGATTAATACTTATATAGAAGACGCTTTCAATACATGGCCAAATCCACCGGAGTACTGTCTTCTTCTTGGTAACGAGGCAGCGGTTCCCGTTTACTGGGTTGGAAGCACAGCTTCAGACAATCAGTACGGAGTTATCGGGACTGGTGTTGACCCCAGTATCCATGTTGCGAGACTCTGTTCCGACACAGGAAGCCTCAATTACACATCATGGAAGGTCTGGGCTTATGAAATTGACCCGTGGGAGCCTGCTTCCAGCTGGTTCCAGTATGCAGTAAGCATTGGATCAACAGACTTCCAGGATCCATGGATGTCCTGGAGATACAAAGAAGTAATGGCGAACGATGGTAATATGGATGTAATGCTCTACTGCAACAGCAGTGCATACGGGGGAATTCCGCCTACAGTAGCAAACCTCTCAACGGAATTCAATGACGGAACATCTCTGGTCAGTTACATCGGACATGGTGGTATTCAGGAGTGGTGCACAACAGGATTTGATAACTCCGATGTTGCAGCTCTTACAAACGGAAGAAAAACACCCTGGATCAGCTCGATTGCATGTTTTAACTCACAGTTTGGTGGCGCAACCACCTGCTTTGGAGAGGCATGGCTTAACTCAGGTTCTATTGCTGAACCGAAGGGCGCCATAGGCTTTATGGGAGCTTCAGTCGGCAGTCCTGTTGGCCCTACCGATTCCCTGGCAATGTATCAGTTCAGGGGTTACTTTCAGGAGGAATTGTATCACATGGGCGCTGCTTTTGATTACGGTAAGATTAAGGCCTATGAATATACCGGGCATACCGGCAACAGCGATATGCACCTCATCTTCGGTGAGCCCGAACACGATATCTTCACTACCACAGGACCTCTTGTGCATCTCACTGCCGATTATCCGGATCATATCGAAGTGGGCAGTTTTACAGTGAATGTTTCCACAGCCACAGATGCGGCTGTGGAAGGTGCCATGGTTGGTCTCTGTCAGGGTGAAGTAACTCTCGGCAGTGGTTATACAGACGCATCAGGCGCTGTTACTATTAATGTGGAAGATGTTCCCACAAGTGAAGATGCTACAGTAACTGTAACAGCCCACAATCTGTATCCTCTCCAGGAATCTGTTTCCGCCTGGCAGACAGGTATTGAAGAGCAGAGCGATGGCATTAGCAGCGGACTCGTTCTTAACATCAACACTCCAATTACCGGGAACGCCGCTGTTAACTTTGCAGTGCCTGCTTCCGGGCATGTCAGCCTGAGTGTGTTCGATATGTATGGCCGTGTGGTGGAAACCCTTGTGAACAACGAAGTTGCCGCAGGTGAGTACAGCGTTAACTGGGGCGCGGATGCCGCCAGCGGTATCTACTTTCTCAGGCTTACCACACCCGGTCAGAGTATTGTAAAGAATTGCGTGGTTCTTCCTTAACAATAATAAGGGTGAGGGGCTCGGAGAAATCCGGGCCCCTTCAAGCAATTGACACTTACAGTGTAAAGCACTAGATTTCGACAACTTGCGCAGAGTACAGCGCGATGTAACAGCCGACAGCAGATTTGTAAAGCTGATGCTGCTGTCAAAAAAACTGCAATTGCAGAAGGAGATGAAATGAGCAGATTCACAGGATCAAGACTTAAAAAGGTAAGGTCACTTGGAACAGAGCTTCCAGGTCTGGTACGCAAAGAGCCTAAATCAAGCAACAGCCCAGGTGAGCAGGGCGTTATGCGTCGTCGCAGAAGAGTTTCCACTTTCCGTCTCCAGCTGCAGGAAAAGCAGAAGATTCGCTTCAACTATGGACTTACCGAAAAAGCTCTTCGCCGTTACTACTCAGATGCCTGCAGTATGAAGGGTGAAACGGGTGTTAACCTTCTTCAGCTCATCGAGGGAAGACTTGACAATATAGTCGCCAGAGGCGGCTTTGCTCCTACAATCCCAGCAGCCCGACAGCTTGTTAACCATGGTCATATCAAGGTGAACGGCGGGAAAGTAACAATCTCCAGTTTCAGAGTAAAAATTGGCGATATTATTACACTGAGAGAGAAGAGCAAAGATCTCAAGATTATCACAGAGCACATAGCCGCAGGTTCAGGTATTGGTGTTCCAAGTTTCCTTGAAGCCGATCCAAAGAACAGAAAAATCACAGTTAAATCTCTGCCAGCCCGCGAAGATGTACCTATTGAGGTTTCCGAGCGAGCAGTGGTTGAGTTCTACTCGAAATAAATCTCTGATATTCAGGAAAGAGTCCGGACTAACCTCCGGGCTCTTTTTTGTTGTCCTGCAAAGCAGGCAAAACCGTCTCACTGAAAGAAGTGAGACAGGGGAGTAGATAAATTGCCTGAAACATATGCGTTCCAAGCGGCAATACGGCGGATAATTCAAATCGCAGGGGCGTAACTGGTAAGAATTGGATCTAAAGAAAGCGATGGGGAAACATTTTTCCTACAGATCTGTCCTGACAAGGCGGAGGCCGGCATGGCAGCTACCGTGGGTAATGCTGTCTGATCCACGAACTGCGGAACGAACAAGAAATTGGGCAACGGAAGCATTACCGCCGCGTGACACGCAGGAGGAGTCAGACGGTAATTCCCAGGCACTGCCATCAGTGGGAGCGCCGTTGTAGTCATCATGCCAACTATCCTGACACCACTCATTTACATTACCACTCATGTCATACAAGCCCCAGGCATTGGGTAGCAATGAAGCAACAGGCATAACTCTACAAGTACTGTAAAAGTGGGCATATTGACTTCCCTCAGTTCCTTCAGGATCATCCCCCCAGTAATATGCGGTGGTTGTACCTGCTCGACAGGCATACTCCCACTCCGCTTCACTCGGCAAGCGGTAGGTATGATCAGGATCAAGATTGTTTAGCATCTCAATGAATTCCTGAGAATAACTCCACGACACGTAGCATGCAGGATGATCAGATCCCTTAGGAATAGGAACAGGATTTACACCCATTACCTCTTCCCACATACCCTCAGTAACCTCCGTGGTCATCATTTCAAAGGAGTAATTGAAAGTTACTGTATGAACAGGACGTTCATTGTCCGGACTGTATGGGAGGCTTTCCGGACTACCCATCAGGAATGAGCCGGAAGGGATAGTTACAAATTCCATTCCGGCAGGCAATAGAGCCGAAGGTCCTGTGGATTCGTTACAGGACACAATAAATAAAACAGAAATAAAAATTACCATTGCAGGCATCTTAGAATATTTTGTCCTCATTTTGCCCTCCCTGTGATATCCGGGAATCCCGGTATTGAATCATTCTTGATTCTAATAGAACCTCAACATTACGATAATCATGTTTTCTCTATTATGTCAAGACGCATATTCATCACCGCAAATTTGTAAAATCTTCTTATTTCATTGCATCTGAATTTTGTATTTAGAGAGAATGCTCTCTGGTATTTATGTTGGAATATTTTGCTATTCTCTCTGTCTGGTGTTCGTTTATGAACCTTTGAAAATACGATTCGGGAAACTGCTGAAGTAGCTGATTGGACAAACCTGCACAAATAACCATATTAGCCTTGCCCTGAAAGGATTAAGCAAAAGAATGCGTGAGATTGATAAAGATGAAATCGGAAACAAAAGAAGTGATGAATGTACGACTGTTTATACCAGAGGGAGGATTGTAATGAGATATTTGATGATACTGGTTTTTATGATGGTACTTGCCGGAACGGCTTTTGGACAAGAAAATGCAGCCGGTGAAGAGGAAGTTACTTATGCTACCATTGATCCTGAGGATCGTATTGAGCCAAATGGTCGAGACATGGGTAATATCAGAGGCAGGATAAATGAGATAAAAGAAGTGGTTCAGACAGACTACGAGGTTCTTCTCGCAACAGATCCCGAAGCCACCGGAACTGTTACTATAAACTTTTCAATTACTCCCGAAGGATCAGTGTTGGATGCTTCAGTTGATTGTCCGGAAGAGCTTTCCAGTCTTCAGGAAGATATTCTCTCAGTACTTGCTGAGCTTGACTTTGGGGTTGCTCCTGACCAGGCAGAAGACATTCCGATTGAAGTGCCCTTCACTCTGACTCCATCACAGTAAAAGGAGTTTCAGAGAATTCAAAGGGGGTATGCGAGAGCATGCCCCCTTTTTCAGGAGCAGTATTGAAAAGACACTTCCTTTCAGTCAATGAAGTGTTATTATAGCGGGATATTAAACAGACATATCTCTTCTAAAGGAAGTGGCTTTGATGAGAAAACTGATATTTATCGTGTCGACTTGTTTGCTTCTTGTTTCAATGGCAGGTTGCGGTATAGATGTTAATGCAGCTCTGGTTAATGAAGTTGACTCACTCAGGTTGGTTCCTGTGGATACAATTGGGGTTCTAATGGGAGATTCAACGGAAATGTTCGGGAACATATTTGATGCAGCTCTTCTTCCGTCCGGGGAACTGGTTGTGGTAGATCTTCTCAAGAGATGTGTTTCTGTCTTTGATTCAAGGGGTCAGTTCATAAGGCAGATAGGCAGATCCGGGTCCGGTCCGGGGGAGTTTCAACGTGCTCCCACATTTGTATTATGGCTTCCGGGAAGCGAGTTTATTGCCATTCGTGAGGATGTGACAAGTGATTGGCTTACATACTCGGCTCAGGGGGAATTTATAGATAGAAGAGATCTGGCTGAGAATATGATCATGGACATTGTTTTTCTAGATGATTCTACTGCTGTACATTACACAATGGGTGTTGAATGGAACACTCTTGATGTTTCTTATTCTGTTCAGTGTATAGATACTGATACGGGGGAGCCTGTTTCTGATATTTTGTTTTATGAGAGACCCATGGAGCCGTCTTCCGATTTTATTCCCGGTTATGTGATGCTGACTGCAGACGGTAATGGCAATCTGTTTTTATCAAGAGCAAACAGTCAGTACTGGTCTGTTGAGGTTTACTCAAGAGACGGTGAATTGCTGAAAACTCTTGAGAGAACAGATGTTACAGAGAGGGAACATGTAATTCTCCCGGAGTCTGCCGAGGACACACCGGTTATTCCCGGAATAGAGCCTTTTACAATAATGACAACAGGTGAGAATGGTTTATCCATGATGAAAACCACAAACCTTCCTGAAGATCACCCTATCATCAGTGCTCTCGCCACTGATTCTGAAGGCCGTTTATGGTCTAGAAGAGGTGGTTTCCCAGGGAATACATGGGATATATCCGACACTGAGGGAAACATAATTGCCGTGGTTGATGTAACTCTGCCGGATTCAGTCTGTCACAATCTGATTGTTAATTCTAACGGCTTTATCGCTATTGATAACAGAAGCTCCGACTTTCACCGGGTATACATCATGGAGCTGGAGGATAAGTAGCAGGAATGCTGTGTTTTTCAATTTCACCTCTTGTAAAAGTATCGTGTTTTCATTATCTTATTGCAAAGATTTTGCAGTAAGGAATAAATGAAAAACGAAGATGCATACGACTTTCTGAGACAGTCCGGTTTACGGATGACAAAGTTCAAGATTGAGATTGTCGATCTTTTTCTTGGGGGTGGTTGCGGGCTTTCAGTGAAGGACGTTATGGCTGTTCTTTCTTCAAGCCCGGATATATCCACGGTGTACCGATCCTTGAGTTCCCTTACTGAAAAGGGTTTTCTTCGACACAGTGTGGGTCCGGAGGGGGTTGTTCAGTACAGGTGTACAAGTACTTTTTACCCGGATCACGGGCATTTCTGCTGTGTAAATTGTGGTGGAACAATTCCCGTGACGAGAAAACTGCCGGATGCTTTCCTTGACCTTCTGGAGAAGGAGTATGGGGTTAGTGTGAAATCAGCTGATTTTCTACTTGAAGGGAAATGTCTTAAATGCAGAAGTATATAGTCATTATATTGATACTGATGTTCACTGCCTGTTCCGAACAAAGCAATCAGGTGGATCATGGGAAGCTTTCTGTACTGGTCAGTGTGATGCCGCAAAAATACTTTGTTGAAAAAATAGCCGGTGATCTTGTTGAAATAACAGTACTGATACCTCCAGGAGCCAGCCCAACCGCCTATGAAATATCTCCTTCAGACATGAGGCGGATCAGTGAGGCTGATGTTTGGTTTACCATAGGTCTCCAGAGGGAAACCACATGGATATCGGATTTTTCCTCACTAAATGAAGAGCTTCTTATTGTAAGTACTATTGAGGGAGTTCAAAGGCTGCCTGTTGGAAGATATGGTATTCCCGGAGTACAAGCTTCACATGAGCACAGTGACCTGGATCCCCATGTCTGGCTTTCACCTGAACTGGTTGGTTTACAGGCCATGACGGTCTGTGAGGCTCTCAGCGGGATAGATCAGGAAAACACTACTGTCTACTCTACCAATCTTGATCTGTTTTTGAGGGAGGTCAGTGATCTGCAGAATGAAATCCATGAGTTGCTTGATCCGTTCGCCGGGGAGGGTTTTATGGTGTTTCATCCGGCATGGGGGTATTTTGCGGATGAATTCAATCTGATTCAGGTACCCATTGAAATTTCCGGTAGTGAGCCTTCACCGGAAGAGCTGGCCCGGTTGATTGATTATGGAAGAAGTTCATCTGTAAAGGTGGTGTTTGTTTCACCACAATTCAGCGAGGCATCAGCGAAGACCATTGCTGGTGAGTTGAATGCCGGTGTGATATTCATTGATCCGCTTGCTGTAAACTGGTCTGAGAACCTTTCGCGGGTAGCAGGCCAACTTGCAACAGCTATGGAGTAACTATGGTTTTGCTTGAACTCAGGAATGTTACAGCCGGATATAACCGCGACCATCCAGCTATTGAGAATGTAGATCTTTCCGTAGAGAAGAATGATTTCATCGCAATAATCGGACCTAATGGAGGGGGAAAGACCACATTACTGAAAGTTGTTCTCGGTCTCCTTATTCCATTTACCGGAACGGTGAAAGTTTTTGGTAAAGAACCTGTTCATTCAAGGAAGAATATCGGGTATGTTCCACAGGTTATTCCCTCAAGAGTGTTTCCTGTTTCTGTTCTGGATGTGGTACTCATGGGACGTCTGGGCTCATCCGGTTTTTTCAGGAGATACACTGACCGGGATAGAGCCATAGCTGTTGAAAAACTTGAGAAACTTGGAGTGTTCAATCTGGCCGGGAAGAGGATGGATCAGCTTTCAGGGGGGCAGAAGCAGAGGGTTCTTATTGCGAGGGCACTTGCCGGGGAACCGAAACTGCTATTGCTCGATGAGCCGGTGGCAAGTGTTGATTCTGAGACACAGCAAAGTTTCTACAATCTTCTTGCCGGGCTGAACAGCAGAATGGCTGTTGTACTGGTTACACACGATGTAGGTGCGGTATCCTCCCATGTTAAGAGCATTGCCTGTATTAACAGACATCTGGTCAGTCACGGAGAGACGATTTCCGAAAAAGATGTGGCAAGGGCTTATGGATGCCCATTTGAGCTTGTTGCTCACGGCGTTCCTCATCGGGTTCTTGGAGCCAGAAAGGACGGCAGCCATGTCTGATATGTTCAGTTACACTTTTATGCAGAACGCATTTATTCTTACTGCTCTTGCTTCTATCGCCTGTGGAGTGGTTGGTAGTCTAATCACTGTTAACAGAATGTCATCCTTTACTGGAAGTATTGCACACGCATCATTCGGGGGGTTGGGTCTTGCGTATCTGCTTGGAGTTCATCCCATGATTGGCGCTACCGTTTTCGCAGTTGGATCGGCTCTTGGTATAGGTGCTCTTTCCGGTCGGAACAGAATTGGATCAGACACCGCAATGGCAGCATTGTGGGCAACTGGAATGGCTGCCGGGCTGGTTTTTATCAAACTTTCGGGAACCTATACATCTGATCTTATGAGCTGGCTGTTCGGAAGTCTTATGGCTGTATCAAGAACCGATCTTTTTCTTACAGCAGGTCTGGATGTGGTTGTTCTTGGCTCTGTGATTCTTTTTTACAAGGAATTTCTTGGAATTTCTTATGATCTGGAATTCACAAGAATTCAGGGGGTACCTGTATGGTTCCTGCGAGGGTTGTTTCTGGTTCTGGCCGCTCTTACCACAATTGTTCTAATGAAGGTAACCGGCCTGATAATGGTTATTGCACTGTTAACCATACCTGCATCTATTGCGGAGAGGTATAGCAGCTCACTTCGGAAAATGATGGTTCTGGCTTCTTTTCTAAGCCTTTTGTTCGGCATTATCGGTCTTTTTATTGCCTGGTGGCTTGACTTGCCCTCAGGCGCGGCAATTATTCTGGTTTCTTCAATTGCCTACTTTTTAGTTCTTGCTCACAGATAAAAGTCAAACTGATTTTTTCTCCACCCGGTGCATTGCCAGGAAGGATTTCCTGCCAATATTAGTGTGGTTTATGTTGAAAACAAACACCTTTACCTCCACCGTTGTTTTAATTATCATCCGATAAGCAATAAGGGGAGGTTGATTTGAAATCAATGAAGGTTCTCATCATTGATGATGATGTGGATTCTCTTGCGATAGCAAGATTACGATTAAAGAAAGACGGTTACATTATTGAATCTGCGGGAAACGGAGAAGAAGGTCTTGTAAAGGCCAGCGACTGGAATCCCGACCTGATTCTTCTTGATGTTCAGATGCCGGGAAGAAGTGGTTTTGAAGTCTGCGAGGAGTTGAAATCCGATCAGGAGCTCTGCAATATTCCAGTCATATTTTTATCCGCTGCCGATGATATCAGCGAAAAGGTCAGAGGTCTTGATTTAGGCGCGGTTGATTATGTAACAAAACCTTTTGATATTTTTGAACTTCGCGCCAGGGTCAGGGCCGCCCTTCGAACAAAGCGATTGCAGGATCTTCTTTTTATGTACAGCGAAGTGGATTCACTTACAGAGATTTACAACAGAAGGGTTTTAATGGAAAGGCTTCAGCAGGAATGGGATAGAACCCTGCGAAGCCATAGTGTTGTTTCCTTTATCATGGTTGATATAGACAAATTCAAGAATGTTAATGATACCTATGGACATCCAGTTGGAGACAATGTGCTGGAGAGGATAGCATACATACTGAAACACTCAATCAGAAGTGGTGATATTGTTGGTCGATACGGCGGAGAAGAGTTCGGCATAATCATGGTGAATGCAACTGCAGAGGAAGCCTGTATTGCCTCGAACAGATATCGTTACGAGATTGAACTGGAAGTATTCAAGGCAAAAAAAGTTGTTTTTTCGATCACCGCCAGTTTTGGCGTGGCTGATTCCAATGGAAAAAACACAGTGGATGAGCTTGTTTCATCGGCGGATTCCGCACTCTACAAGGCAAAGGAAAATGGCCGAAACAGGGTTTGCTCAGTCGGATAACTCATTGTAATCAAGGAGAAATTGAATGAAAGTATTCATTTTTGTCATAGTTGTTTTTATTGCCGGTTGCTCAGATTCACCGGATGAACCGGTTGAGGAGTCATCAATAGATCAGGAATTCCGGACACTGGCGGTTCTTGATACAATCGGTATTGAGCTTGGAGATTCCACATATATGTTTGGAGCAATTGAGGGTCTTTTCACCTTCAGGCGATCACATCAGAACCATAGGTCGCAGGGGGAATGCCCCCGGAGAATTTCAGAGACCTCTGGGAATGGTTCTTCTGGGAAATGATCTTCTTGCTGTTATGGATCCCTGGGCAGAAGGGCTTACCGGGATTACCCCGGAATACGATCAGATCGGTGTTCTAATTGATATTCACAGCAATGTTCACATGGGAATGTGCGCAGTGGATTTATCTGATATCGTAGCACTCAGGGTACTTGAGAGTACATCTGATGACCCTGGAATTCCTATGATGATAGGCAGGTACAGTATGTCGAAAGATCCTTCTGTAATCTACTGGCAGGAGGATTATTCAATTACTTCCCTTGAGGATATCTCCGGGGTTATGCGTGATTTCTCAAATCTCTACTGGACCGCGGACAGAAATACCGGCAATGTTTATATCGCTCCTTATGAAGACAACAGGTATCTGGTTTACCGTTATTCCCCTGAAGGTGTTCTGCTGAACACCATTGAACTGGAAGTGGAGCAAGTATTGAAAACAGATCAGGAGATCGCTGACGAGACCATATATCTCCGTGCAAGACTCACTGCTCTTAATGGAAGAGATATGGGTTTTGATATTGAACCCTACCTTGAGCGCAGGTCAATAATTGGGCTTGGGATCAGTAAAGATGGGAATCTCTGGGTTCGCAGGGGAACTCATGATGATGCAGTTCTTGATCTATGGACTCCGGAGGGCGAACTCATACAGAGTTATACCGTTCCCGGAACTTCTCTTTCATGGAAATTCAGTTTCTGTTCTGAAGGAATTCTTGCCTACGATGAGAATCCCGAGTACTTCCAGAGGGTATTCACAATAGAAACGCCCGCTATGGAATAGATTTTCTGCTGTCTGTGTATCATCACCGTAACACTTAACTGAGGAGCAGCGATGAGAACAATAGCAGTACTTCTTTTTTTTGCAGCGATAGCTACAGCATCCACGTCTTTTGAAACTGCGGTCAGCAATGTGGCGGAGATGGTCTGGAACAACAAGGTAACAGGAGTTGCG
>JAUVJW010000218.1 GCA_030596465.1 Candidatus Fermentibacteraceae bacterium
CGCCGCTGCCGCTTTTACAATGATGTTTCTTGTGTACTTCGCGGGGAGTATTAGAATTCCCGGCAGCAGAGGAAAGCAGATTCAGGCGGGAATTGCAATTCTGATCCTGATTGCCGCCGGGGCGGTAGCCAGAAGCGAAAGCCTGAAATTCAGGAACATGTATGTAAATTGCGAGAGAGTATTCACTTCCCTGGAAGACATTTCTGATTCACTTCCCTGCGAGAAAGGGTCTGTGTGTCTTGTTCAATTATCAAGGAATTCGTCCGTAGAGGCCGAGATGAAAAATGTTCCTCTGTACATGGGTTCTATTGATGCTGGAAACCAGTGTGAATTCATTCCAGTGAGAGATGTAACAGAAGAGGGGAATACACCGATCCTTGTATGGGAAAATGACAGAATCGTAATCAGACAGCTTCCCGCTTCAGCCAGTAATTCACGATAGCTGTGAGGGTTGAGCGAAATGGTACTGACGGGCTCCAGCCCAATGCGGATTGAATTTTAGATGTATCGGCGTATATACATCCCACCATTGGGTTAAACTCGGAACTAATCTCCACCGGCACATGCATTTCCAGTATATCCTGAAGAGTGTTTACCACTTCCGTTCCAGATATGGGAGTGCCGGTACCCACATTGAAATTTCCCGGAGTTTTTTTTACCGCCATCAAGACCATAGCCTCTGCAACATCATCAACATCTATCAGGTCACGGAGCGTGTGAAGCGGGCCCGTGTGCAGAGGAGGGGGTATTCGGCCCAGAAAAATTTTAACAAGTTTCTGCGCTACAGCGGAAGTCATCATCGCGGGAGATTGCTCGGCTCCAAAAAGATTGAAAATTCTTGCGGAAGCAAGAGGTATCTTCCGAAGAGAGCATATCTCTTTCGCTACTCTTTCCTTTTCCAGCATGGTTCGCCCGTAATCCGTAATTGGAACGGTGGGATCTGATTCCTGTATGCGTCCATCAGGTTCACGGGGAATTCCATAAACAGCACAGGAGCTGGCAAGAACAACACATCCCGGAGGGTTCAGCAGAGCGTTAAGGAGGTTGGCTGTACCGTTAACATTCACACGGGTCATGTCTTCGCAGTTTCCTCTGATGCCGGCAAGGTGTATAACAGTATCAAATGATCGTTTTTTAAGAATTTCTGCCGCTTCTTCCGTGTTGGAAAGGTCACATTTCAAAACCTGGTGACTTTCAGTTAGATCCAGGCCGAGAACTTCGTTTCCCTTTGCGGATGCAAAGTGTGTGATTCTTTTCCCGAGGAAACCAGACGCTCCAGTTACAAGTATGTTCATATTGCTATATTTCTTGAAGATAAACCGATGGATCTGCGGTGAATTCTTCCTGTGCTGCGGCATAATCATCCGGGTTTCCAATATCGAGCCAGCGGGATTTGCCGAACTCGCATTCAACCGGTTCTCCGGCTTTTACAAGGGTTTGCACAAGATCAGGGAAATCCATTACTTTACCTTCGGGTATAAATTCAATTGCTTTCTTTGAATAGGCATAGATTCCCATGCTTACATCATAGTTGTAAGCCGGTTTTTCAAGGTATCCGGTAACTTTTCTGCCGTCATGCTTTACAACGCCCAGTTGCAGTTTCACTCTTTTACAGTGCATGGCAATGGTCAGGGTTGCTCCTGAGGTAACATGATTTTTATACAATTTGCCGAAGTCGAGGGTGGTAAACAAGTCTCCATTCAGAACCAGGAAGTGTTCAGGAAGATTATCAATCAGCCGAAGCGGTGCTGCGGTTCCAAGGGGAAAAGATTCTTTGATCCAGGAGAAAGTTACTCCCTTTTTCTTTAAAGGATGATCGTGGAAGTAGGCCCGGAGTAGTTCACCGAGGTAACCGGTGGAGAAGATCAGTTCGTTGAATCCCGACGCCACCAGTTGTCGTACCAGAATTTCAACAACGGGATATTGCCCCAGAGGAACAAGTGGTTTTGGAAATACTGCAGTGTAGGGTGCAAGTCTTGTGCCCTTTCCGCCCGCAAGAATAACGGCAACGCGCCTTTCTGTCATGTGAAATACCTCCCTGGTACTGCTAACTAACGACCCAATAGTTTTCTTTTAACTAAATACTCAAACATTTCAATCAGGATGTTCAGGATGACCGATGGTTTGTCAAGTGATGATTCTCCGTGTACTCTGGGGGTATAAACAAACCCCAGTTCGCAAATTTCAGTTCCGGTGCGACGAATTTCTGCGACCAGCTCAGCATCATAAAAGCAGCCGTTTGCCCGCAGTTTAAGCTTTTTCAACAGATGACGGGAAACGACTTTCATGGAAAAATTCACATCTTTAACATTGAGTCTGAAAAAGAACTGAATAAGCCCGTTGTAGACTGAGCTGAACAGTTTTCTCTTAAAGCTTTCCCGTTCTCCTATTCTGTAACCTATTACGATATCGTTTGTATTCAGGAGAGGAATGATCTTTCCAATCTCAGCCACATCAAAAGGCTCATCGCCATCAATATAGAGAATGTAATCCATGGTTGAATTGGCAAACCCCAGTCTGATGGCACTTCCAAGACCTTCTCTGTTTATCTGGTGGATGACACGGATATGCGAATCGGATGCAGCCAATCTGTCGGCAATTTCTGCGGTAAGGTCGGTACTTCCGCTTTCAATAATCAGTATTTCGTAGTCACTGAAACCCTCTGCCAGTACTCCCATAAGTGTTATGACAGCACTCTCCACATTATTTTCTTCGTTGTATACAGGAACAACTGCGGAAATAGTTGGTGTATTTGTTCTGTGGTCAACGGTCATTTGCAAACTCCTCCGGGGATGTCATATCTGATTTGATGCAACAGGGAAAACACTCAGACACGGATGCCGGGTGCAGCCCCCAACGGCAATATAATGAAATACCGGCGTGCAATCAGTGCGCTGACAGTTTTATCCGCCCGCAGGTTTCAAAGGCAGCATTGCAGTATCGGTAAGGGGCCATGCTGTTATTCGTTCAGATAATGGAAACTGTTTATCTCCGGGGTACAGTATCCATATGTTTGATCGCTGGCAGAGCTGCGGCTGAACGGGAACTTGAAAAACGGTTTGAATGAGGATTCTCTTTGACATGTA
>JAUVJW010000130.1 GCA_030596465.1 Candidatus Fermentibacteraceae bacterium
ACTAAAGAACCGTACCGTCCGGTACGGTAACTCCCTTTGGAACCACGATAATGCCATCTCTTATGTAAATATTGTCTCCATCATAGAAGTTCAGCCCTGACTCATTAACAAGTCGAACCCCGTTCCCCAACCTGACATTTTTATCAAGTATTGTGTTTTTGATAACACAGTTTCTTCCTATACCAAGAGCGGGGTAACTGGCGGTGACTGCACCTGAATCTCTGGCATGTCCCCGCCAGAAGTCAGTTCCCATGTTAATACTGTTCGTTATTGATGTACCCGAACCAATGTAACTTCGAATACCAATAATAGAATTTTCTATATGTGCCCCGGCAATATCCGATGCTCCACAGACTATGGTATTGTTCAGGGTAGTACTCTTTACTCTGGCCCCGGGAAGTGCTCTCGCTCTTGTATAAAGCGGGGTAAAGTTAGAGTACATATCGAATTCGGGATCAGGCACAGCCATATTGATATTGGCCTTGAAAAAGCTGCTGATGGTTCCAATATCCGACCAGTATCCATCAAACAGATACGAAGTTACTTTGTAACGATCAATCGCGCCTGGAATAATTTCTTTCCCGAAATCTGTTTTGTCTCTGTCTTCATGCATAAGTATTCTACGCAGAATTTCAGGCTTGAAAAGATAGATACCCATACTGCCCAGGTAAGGTTTCTCATCGGTTACACCCTGCTGGTCGCTGGTAAGACCTGACAACTTCTCCAGGGTCGGTTTCTCTACAAACCTGTGGATTACCCCGTTGGTGGAAACCTGCATTATACCAAGACCGGGAGCTTCTTCCGCGGTCACCGGTTTGGTCGCAATACTGATATCCGCGTTCGAAGACTGAAACTCATCCACAAATCTGGAAAAATTCATTCGGTAAAGTTGATCGCCGGAAAGAATGAGAACCATGTCGGGACACTGAGAAAGAATGTGAACAAGCCCCTGCCTTACAGCATCAGCAGTACCCTGAAACCAGTTTGTATTCTCCGGTGTCTGCTCCGCCGCGAGAATTGAAACAAATCCATCGGAAAATCTGTCAAATCTGTAAGTCTGTCCAACATGTCTGTTGAGGCTCTCACTGTTGTACTGGGTAAGAACGAGAATTTTCTTAATACCATTGTTAACACAATTTGATACCGGAATATCAATAAGTCTGTACTTTCCACCAATAGGAACGGCGGGTTTGCTTCTGTGAAGAGTCAACGGAAAAAGTCTGGTTCCTCTGCCACCTCCGAGAATAACAGAAACAATATCCATAATAACCCTCCTGCCTTTTTTACTTGTAAAACACATCACTGTAATTAGCAACATTTTTCACTCTGAGTCAATACCTCAAATTCAGTAGAACAGTTGTTTTTGAATATTCTTAAAGTCAACCCTTGACATTATTAATTATTGAGTATATTTGTTTTAGAGAAATGGAGGTTATATATGAATATTGGTAATATTCGATGTCCGTCTTGCGGGAAACCCATGGTTCCAGTTAAGCTCCACTGCAAAACTTGTGACCTTTCGGTGGAGGGACATTTTGAAACGGATACTCTTCTGGGGCTCAGCAACGAGGATCAGGCTCTGGCAATCGCGTTCATCAGAAGTTTTGGATCAATAAAAAAACTGCAGAATGCACTGGGAGTCAGTTACCCCACTGCCAGAGTACGGCTGGAAAAACTTGTTGAAAAACTCAATCAGGGAATGAAGATGAATCCACCCCAGTCAAGTACTATCCAAAAACTTGAAAATGGAGAAATCACCGTTTCCGAAGCATTGGAGGTACTCTGATATGCCCGCGTTCTTTCTCCTGCTTAAAATTCAAAGGGTAATAATCCCGCTGCCGTGGTTTGTATTCTGGCTGTTTCTTCTTCCTCTGGTTCCCATAGCTGTTATCGTGAGTCCTTTCTTCCAAAAGAAGGAATACGGAAGAATTCTACAGAATGCCCATCTTGCGTGGTGGATTATGGTTGGCCTCCACGGATTGAAAGTTGATGTGAACAGCAAAAACGGTGACAGAATCTATCTGTCATTTGTGTAAAGGAGATTGATATGAGTGATTCAAGAATGAAGATACTGGAAATGTTATCCGAGGGTAAAATCACCGCGGATGAGGCTTCTTCTCTTCTGGAAAAAGTTTCCACCGCCGAAAATGTAACCGATGCTTCCGTGGAAAAAAACGAAACAGATCGCACCTTACCCAGATACCTCCGTGTCGTGGTTGACAGTGCCGATGGTGACAAGGTCAATGTTAAAGTTCCCATGAGCCTTATCAAAACAGGGATTAAACTCTCTGCTCTAATACCGGCGGACGCCGCTGACGCGGTAAAAGATCAGGGAATTGACCTTGCCGTACTTCGAGATCTTCCCACGGATGAGCTTGTGGAAGCACTTCGGGAACTTGAGGTAAATGTGGACAGCGCCGATGGAGATACAGTAAGAGTGTTCACCGAGTAGGATTGAACTCTCAAAGTTTTGTAGATTAGCCCCTGACATAGCTAAAAAAACTTGAATCAGGGGGTTGTTAAAATGAAAATAGCACTTGCTGGCCAACCAGGTTGCGGAAGATCCACTTTGTTTAAAGTACTGGCCGGCTCTTCCGGCGCGGAAACGGTAAAACCTCTTACGGTGCATGTTCCCGACAAACGCATCGACTTTCTTTCTGAGCACTGGAATCCCAAAAGCATTGTAAACGCAACCGTTACCTTTTTTGATGTTCCCTCCCCCGCTTTCAGCCCGAGAAACATGGGAAGAATCAAGGAATCCACTGCTGTAGCATTTGTCCTTGATAACTATGCCCTTGGAAACATGGAAGAAACCTTCCTGCAAAGTGAATCAGAGCTGATGATTTCTGATTTAGCTATTTTGGAAAAACGCGTAGCCCGTCTTAGAAAAGAAAGCAAAGGTAAAATGGCAGAGGCACAGCTTCTTCTCCGTGGCATGGAATCAATTGAAAATGAAATTCCACTTCGATTGATTGAACTCACAGAGCAGGAACTTGACGTTCTATCACCGTTTTCCCTTGCTTCTCTGAAACCTCTTCTCGTAATTTCCAACAGAACCGGTGAAGGTATAAGTGATGAAACCGCAACTGCTGAACTTGTAAAAAAACACGGAGGCTCATTTCTGGGAATTGACAGTGGATTTGAACTTGAACTGTGCGATCTCCCCGAGGAAGATCGAGGAGAATTTCTGGAATCCATGGGGTTCTCCGCTTCCGGAAAAGCAAGAGTTATTTCCGAGGCATACGCTCTTCTTGACCTTATCAGCTTTCTAACCATGGGTAAAGATGAAGTAAGAGCCTGGCCAATCAAGAGGGGCAGTTCCGCGCTTGAGGCCGCTGGTACCATTCATTCTGATCTTGCCAGAGGCTTCATTCGAGCTCAGGTAATTCCATTTGATCTCTTCAAGGAAACACCAAGCGAAGTTGAACTCCGAAAGACCGGATCAATCGGTCTTCACGGGAAAGAGTATGTGGTGCAGGATGGAGATATCCTGGAGATCAAGTTCTCTGTTTAGCAAACCAGCAAACCAGCTCAACAAACCTGAAGCTTTTCCAATTTTGTCAGCCAGTCGTTGAAATGCCGACACTTACTTCGCATTCTGGATAGGCCTATTTCCTCTGCAACAATTATTCCACCGTTGGCTTTATCGTACTCTGGGATTTCTTTTAAAATGCGTCTTGAAGGACAAGTCTCATACCCGTCATCCAGACACTCCGGATTACCTCCAACACTTTCCAGCATACCAACAAGATGTGCAATCGCATATTCACATTTAAAATATTCTATGGCCAACTTGACTGGTTCCGAAAATATCAGCGCCTCAAATTCATGAAGCTGTATGTACGGAATAAATCTGCGATCTCCAATATCTTCTGAAAAAGCCTCCTCTATTATCCTCACTTTATCATACGGGTCGGATTGTCGGTTTGCCTCTACTTTTCCCGGAAAGTCATTGGGTAAGGCATACAGATCAAACATAGTTGTAAAGCGGCAATCTGAATTATTGTCCCCGGCAATCCATGCCTTAATGTCTTTTCTTGCGGTTAGATAGGCAGGAGACCCACCCCGGTGCTCTTGATTTGTTCGATTATCCCTGCTGGTTAGAACGCAACGAGCATCTGCGAACACTTTGTAAATAGAGAGGTGTGGACGCAACAACCTGTACACAAATCGCTCTTCAGTTGGACCCTCTGCGGTCACATGAAGACGAATCATGATGGCCTTCCGCCAAGAACATTTTTCTCCCACAAATCCGCAAGACAGTACCGTTCGAGCCACTCTGAAAGGTCGGATTCATCGGCAGGCCTTCTGAAGATGCTCCTTTTCCCAATCCTGTCATATTCCACCACAACAATCTCGTCTGCCTTGAATTCATTAACCATTCTGGTTGCCTGGGTAGCTAAAACGATCTGAGATTTCACTGCTGCCGATCTTATCATCCCGACTAAAGTGCCTATTGCGGCAGGATGAAGACCCAGCTCCGGTTCATCCAGAATAACAACCTTTGGCAAAAGCTCCTGCGGTTGCAGCAAAAGCGCAGCAAGAGCCATAAAGCGCAGGGAACCATCTGACAGTTGATGCGGTCCGAATCTGTAATCGCTGTCTTTCTCCTTCCAGTCCAACTTGATGTAAGCTTTATTCAACGGTGATGGATTCAATATGAAATTATCAAATTGCGGCAGGATAAGCTGGATATAACGAACTATACGATCATAGTTTTTTCGCCAGTCATCTCTATTCTTCAGTACATAAAGAAATGCAGCAAGGTTACCGGCATTACTCCGAAGAAATTCATTGTCATCAATATATCCTTGACTTTTAACTTCAGCCGTACTGGAAGTATCATGAAAGTGAAATACTTTACAATTTTCCAGAAGGTTAAGAACAAACTGACTTGTAGTTCCTCCAGTTTGTGAATCTCTGGAAAGACTGCTTTCTTTATGACCTGACCCAAAAGCCACAGCCCCCTGTTTATTATGAGCCTTATTATCCCATGTAATTGATTCTTCACTAAACATCAGGTCGCCACTACTGCCTGGGGAAAGAGTAAATCTGTAACAGTCCTTAATGTTATCATCATTGGAAAAAACAAGGTCAGCTTTCAAGCAATTTGTGACTTTTACACCGAAATGAAGAATAGAACCAGCATATCCCTGTTCTCCAATAAAACCCTGTAAAGTTCTGGTAGTCATACTATTGAGCATTCTAAAAAACGAAATGAGATTGCTTTTCCCAGCACCGTTTGCTCCGAGTAATACAGTCACATCGCCAAAATCAATAGTCTGCCCAGCCTTATCAATTGATTTGAAACCCTCTAAGGTGAGCCGTGATAACTTTATCCGGCCATTATTTACAGTCATATTCCCTCCAGAGTCCATCATTGTACGGTATTGTAATATGAACCATTTTAGAACCATAGCAAACTTGATCCTGAACGCAAAGCCTGAGATTGGCCATGAAGAGGGTATCAGCACTCTCAAGTTCTCTGTTTAGCGATCACTCTCATCCTGTGGATTACTGAGCCTACCTCCGCTGAACCGACAAATATCACACACAGCCAGTACAGCCAGATAAGAGTAGCCATAATACTGATGAAAGAACCATAAACAATTCCCCAGTCCGGAGCGCTTACTGCCCGCATGTATATCTCGGTTCCAAGAGCAGTTACACTCATGGCCAGTAATGCCATCAGGGCAGACATTCTCTTTGGCATTGCCTTGTTGGGCGCCGCCCAGTAAAGCAGAAAAAACACAAGGAATGTGAATGTAAGACTCAGAATACGGGCAAGGAATCCACTCAGTGCCGGACCAATCGTGGGCATTGAAGTGAGAAACTCACCGGCGGGAGATCCGGCGGCAAATTTTGCTGCGATGGTAAAGACCGCGGCAAGGATAAAACAGAATGCTACCAGTGTTGCCAGAAGAAAGTCGTAGAGTTTGCCCCAGACAATGTGCCTGCCGGGAACTTCAAACACTTTATCCAGCGCAGTTCGTATGGTTCCGAACAACCGGCTGACCATCCAGAGAAGGGTAACAGAACCGATTATGCTTATGGTGGAACCAC
>JAUVJW010000067.1 GCA_030596465.1 Candidatus Fermentibacteraceae bacterium
GCCCTTGACTGGCCAAGGAGAATTGCAGCACCCATAATCAGCATAGCAGCAATACCGGGGAGCACAGGCACAGGTTTGTGCTTCTTCCAAAGAAGCATAGCCATAAGGAAAAGGCCTACCACCACAACATTTACTTCTCTGGACGATACCCTGAGACCTGATGTTTCCCTGAGATATACTCCATCTCCACCAATAAAACCCTTGAATACTACCCAGACAGAGGCAAGAACAGAAGCAATCAGGATAGTTGTAACAAGAATTTTCATGTTACCGCGATCTTTTAAAATCCACATCGCAGGGAAGAAAAACAGATACCCAAGCATGGATTTCAGAAAGATAGCTGCTGTATCAGCCTCATAACCGGTCAGCAGACCGTGGAAAAAAGCAAGAATACTCAGAATGAGAAGTACGATTATCAGTTTTCCGGAATGTGTAGATCCAACCCTGCCATCTCCATCTATAAATGCCCCTATCCACAGGAAAAATACCCACAATTGCAGAAGATCATCGATACCAATTCTGAAAGGCCCCGCATAAACACTGAAACCACTCAGAAAAGCGGTGGTAAACACAATCTGCACACCGAACAGCATTGCTGCAAGTCTGGGCGGGTAGGCAAAAAACATTCCGGCAAGAAGGGCGAGAGTCAGTCCACCGGCAATGAGGTAAATCGTGTTGGTAAACATACCAACGACCACAAGAATTCCAATAACCACAAAACCGGCAAGCGCGGTGCTGTCAGTGATCTTACTCTGCAAAACAGTATCCCGCAATACCTGTAACAGTAGTTTTCACCATATCAGTTATCACCTGAACCACTATTCATTGCATTCCTTGCTACAACCAGGGCTGTAACATCGTCTTCCTGATCGCCTTCATCACGAAAAAGTTCCACAAGTGAACCAATTGTTCCAATAATCATCTCACCGGACTCCCGGCAATGTCTTGTAACGATATTGCTCAATCGTTCAACTCCAAAGGGTTCCTCGGACGGAGACATGGTTTCGGTAATTCCATCAGTGTACAGGAGAAGTCTGTCCCCCGGAGCAATATGCGCCCGGCCCATCTGATACTCTGCCTCAGCCACCACCCCAAGGATCAAACCCCCCTGATCAAGGTTGTCCACGGTATCACTTTCCCCCAAATGGCAGAGAATCGGTGGATCATGACCCGCAGAGCAGTATTCAATATCGCCGTTCTCAAGGTCAATGAACGCGAGAAAAAAGGTAATGAAAGTTGCGTCAGGCATTCTGTCACAAAGAACCGCGTTCAATCTTGATGTAGTAAGTTCAACAGACAGGTTTTCCTTCAAAAGAGTCCCCAGACTTGCCTGAAGCGCTGCCATGAGCATTGCGGCGGGAGCCCCTTTTCCCGACACATCTGCAATTGCCACAGCAAGTTTACCGTTTGGAAGCTCCAGTACATCGTAGTAATCGCCTCCAACCACCTTTGAGGGAATGCTTACCGCCGCTATCTGCCACCCGGACGGTTGTGGCAGATTTCCCGGAAGCAAATCTTTCTGAATACTCCTGGCAAGTTCCAGCTCTCTTTCAAGAGTTTGTCTCTGAAGTTTCTCACCAAAAAGCTGGGCACTCTGAATTGCCTGAGCAATCTGTCTGGTAAAACTGTCAAACAACCCCCTGGTGTACTCTACAAAAAAGAACTGCTTTGCGCTGGCCGCGACAATAACACCAAGTCTTTCACCCCTAACCTCCACAGGCGCTGCCACCATTGAAGCAATGCGAGTGTAACCATTTCGCCTGTTCTCCAGTTTCCGCAGAGAACTTCTTCTGTAGTTGTTTATCATGAAACCGTGACCTGTTGCGTCTATCCTCTGCTCAATACCGGAGTACCACTCCTGACCAAGATTCTCCATAGCATTCTTTAACTCCCGGCCTTTGCCATAAGAGTAATCTCCTGTACCATCATTCATGTGGAACCAGCAATAATCTGAATCAGTCAACCTGGTACCAAGTCTGACTGCCGCTGCCCCCAGCTGCTCCGGTTCAAAACTTGAGTGCAGGGTCTGGCTTAAATCCTGAAGAGTTCCAAGTTCCTTATAACGCTTCTCAAGGATTCTTGCTGTGGGAAGTTGAAGAAGCATGGTCATAAAGGCAAAAAAAGTGTAAACGGCAACAATAACAATTACAGCTACATCCAGACTGCCGGTTCCCGGAAAAACATTTCCCACCATGTAAAGATAAACACCACGCATCATAAGCACTGATACAAAAGTACCCGCAAGAAGGACAATTCTCGTCTTTCTTGAAAGATACTGAACCCATCTCTGGCAGAAACCAAGCCCCACTGCGGAGAAGATCAGCAGCAGGCTCGAAATATTAAGTTCTATTCCGCTGAATATCTCGTCTGTTGAGCTGAGAACGAAGTTCAGACCCAGCACATGAAGCAGGGAGGTTGCAAAAGCAATGCCTGCTGTAAACCTGTAAAGCCACACAGTGAATGGAGTTCTGTCTGTATATACAAATCCTCTGACAGCAGCGAGAAGAACAAGAGACACAGCCAGAATAGCCAGACGAAGCAAAGGAACCACAGCCGCAGGTCGATCTCTTTTATCTCTGTTCACGGAAAGATCATCAACTCCGGCAGAGGTATCTATACTTGTGGAGGTAAGGACAGCATCGATGAGAACACCGGCTGCCGCACCGCTTACCTCTCCTACTGTTTCCAGGAAATGGCCGGTTTGACCTGTAAAGGTTGAATCAACAAAATTACTGACATGACCACTTCCCACCTCGGCCACATTATCAATCCTCCTGCCCAGTTCCCTGACTCTTTCAGCCCTTTGAGAATCTTCAGGAAGGACCTCCGGCGAGTCAATAATTCCCGCAAAACCTGTTAGTCCCCACAAAAGAATAATGGAAAAGAAGCTGAAAACAAGTCGCCTGGATAAACTGAGTCCGCTGAGAATCTCACTGGCGCCCAGGTAAAAGAACAAACCCGCGGCAACCATTAGAACGCCTGAGGTGATCCTGGTAAAAAAACCACCCGAGGAACTGGATGAGATGACAACTATAAAGAGAGCAAGAATTATCAGAGATGCTCTGAGAAACCTTCTGCCGCGAAAAGGAAGCAATCTGCTCATTCTACTGCAGTTTCGTAGTTATCTCTTCCGGTGATCCGGTAAATACCGTTCCATCCAAAAGATTCTTCATTTTATACTTTCCAGCCGCAACATCATCAGGTCCAACCGTAACTACAAAGGGAATTCTATATCTTGATGCCTCGCTGAACTGCTTTCCAAGCTTTTTACCGGAAACATCCATCATAACCCTGATACCCTTATCTCGAAGAGATGCTGCCAGCAACCCGGCAGAAGAAGTTACATCAGGAGAAGACACAGCAATGTACACATCTGCGAGAGCAGCTTCTTTCACACTGTCAGGAATAAGCCCGTAGGTTTTCAGGAAAAGAGTCAGGGTCAATACGCCCAGACCAAAACCAACCCCTGATATCCTCTTGTTGCCGAAAAGACCCACAAGGTTATCGTACCTGCCACCGCCACAGAGGGATCTGTTGTTCTCCCCTCCTGTATCCATCAATTCAAAGACTATGCCTGTATAGTAATCAAGTCCTCTCACTACACCGGGAGAGAATACAGCACTGTGTATTCCCGCACCCTGAAGCAACTCATTGAATTTCACAACTTCCTGAAATGCAGAACTCTCTGACATCAGGTCGATCAACCACTTATCAGAAAGAGCCTCAACAGAAACAAGGGCAATCACCTTCTCTGCCGCACCGGAATCACCACCGCAGGCCTGAAGAAGAAATTCAGTCCAGGCATCAGGTTTCATCTTGTCACGCTTGTCAATTACTGAAAACACAGCCCCGGCAAGTGATTGCTCCACACCACACCGGGCAAGAGCATCAGACACGAATCTTCTGCTGGACCAGCCAATCCTGTAGATAGAAGATGGTGCGTTGAAAGATTTCATAATTCCCTGCAGCACCAGAATTACCTCAAGTTCAGCGGCAAGGCTCTCTGAACCAAGAATGTCCAGATTGAACTGAAGGAATTCACGAACTCTCCCCCGCTGCGGTCTCTCATACCTGTAACAAAGAGGATTGGAAAACCAGCGTACCGGCAACTTCAACTCTCCCTGAGCGGCAACCATACGGGCAAGAGACGGAGTCATTTCAGGACGCAGAATCACATCCCGCTTGCCCCTGTCAGTAAAACAGTAGCTCTGCCTGCCCACCAACTCGTCACCGGATTTAGCGGCAAAAAGCGCAAGCGGCTCTATTACAGGGCCATCGTATTCCTCAAAGCCCGCCAGAACGGATGAAAGAGAAAGAGTTTCAGTAACATATTTTTCTATTCTGAACTCACCGGGGAGCCTTTGTCGCATACCGCTTAAAGGCTTGGTGGAGAGTGTCATATACAACTCCTTATAATTTCTTTATTACCTATACAAAACCTCAACATACTTCGAATATTCTACCCTTATAATTACACCGGTGCAACCCCGCAAAAGAAGAAATCACCGATTAGTAATTATTTGCAGTTCTTGATAAATGAAGCAAATCCTCTCCCTTGACATTGCCCCCCCCCATCTACGCCATATTCAGATGTAAACTGTATGTTACATAGTGTAGACTAAGGAAGTGGGATAATACTATGGAATTGAAATCAGCATTGGGAGCTTTCCTCTTAATAATTCTTTTGGTCATTTCAATTCTCGCCAGCGCAGACACTCCGCCTGCAAACACAATACCGGTCATCGGGCTGAAAGCAAACTACGAAGACATTAATACAGAATTCTTCTGCTTCCTTTCATGGAACTATTTTGACGGCCTCAGCAGACAATTCTATCAGGCAGAGGATATTCTGGAGAATGTTGTTCTGCCCGGAGATATCACTGGTATGCTTACTCTGGTCAATCCATGGGAAATCACCTGCATGACCAACTGGTTCTCCCACATGTTCCCCATGGATTCAACGCTTGCCTTCGCGAGACCTGTGTGGAAAGGATACAGTAGCGGCGGCATAACTTACACGGAGGATGCTCTGATTGATTCACTGACTGCAGTTGAATGCAAATCCGAGATGGAAAACATCGCGGCAGAAATGGACTCTCTCTTCAATCAGAGCTCACACAGTGTCTGGTTCTATTACGGATTTGATGAAGCCCCTGCAATTCAGTGGAACCATATGGTCAATGATAGTTCTGCCTACGACAACTTCATGCCCAGCTTGTTTACTCAACAGATGGACAGTGTCTACCGACCGGATATAGACAGCACCATGAAGTGGCAGCCCACACTTGAAGAGGTAGACCCAAGCGGTGTTATTTCATGGATGAAATGGCACATCCATCTGGCCGATTCAACCAGAGATCAGAACTACATCATTTCAACCATGCACACCATGAAAGACTGGGCAGGTATCAACAACATAGAAGAGGCAAACAACTACACTCCTCCCAATTTTCACAATCAGGCTCAAGCGGTAAGAGCAATGTTCTCGATGCAATATCGCCAGTACAATCCATCAGGCCCTCAACCTGCTCCTGTAAATAACTACCCCAGCTTCATCGCTCATGATGCATACCCTTTCAGGCTTGTGGGAACCCAGTACGACACTTCGTATACCCAGCAACTTGGAGACAGCATGAACACCTGGCTTCTGGACCACTACGAAGTGGGAATGGATTCAACATTCATAACAGCCTGGAACATCGAAACCACAGAGAACAGAGATCTCTCCATGTTCTTCGTCCCACAGTCTTTTGGAAGTGCCGGAGGGCATGGGATGTGGAGTGCTCCCCCCAATCCTGTACTAAATTACGGCTCATACAAGTACCGCATTCCCACTCCTCAAGAGTTCAGACTGACCTGCAACAGTGCTCTTCTCCGGCAGGCAAAAGCTCTTTTGCCCTACTGCATGACCAGTTATATCGTGGGGCCTGAATTGTCTCTTGACCACAACAATGCAGGGCTGCTGGACATGAACAACATCCCTTATGATGCTCCCTACGAAGAATGGGCTTACAGAGACCGGCCATCCAGCGACATCTACTACATTCCACCGGATTCAATACCACCCTTTATTGACGGGTATGATCCACTCTACACCCTGCCTTCAAGGCCAGATACCATTCCCGGCAGCGAAAGAAACACTGAAAACTACCTGCTCTGGAAGTTCGCAGCCTACGGACGGTTGTGGAACAGTGTAAAACCCACACTGGCGCTGATTGCCCGCACGGCTCCGGAGCTGGCACTGCTGCAGTGGTGGGAATTCAATGAAAACAATGCAGACATCGACTATGACGCTCAATTTCTTCCAGAGATGTTCCTGCCTGCGCAGATAAAGGTATTCACTGACTCCACAGAAAGCGACTGTTATCTATTCTACCTGAACAGATTCTGCAGAGCAAATAATAGTCCCTACGAGATAACAGTCTGCTCAAGCGACTTTCCGGTAAACACACCATTCAGCGAATTCGCCCTGGACCACAGCAGAAGGTTCATCATTGAGGGAACACCTTTGGGGCAGGATACCTGGGTTTTTACAGACACACTGGATGCAGGTGAAGCAAGGCTTATACAGATGTTTGACGATGCAGAAGGACTTCCGGCAGATATCAGAATCACAGACCCCGATCTTAGTGTAATCATACCAGCCGATGGAGACACCCTTATTCAATACCGGAGTACTCCCGGTACTCAGGTTGATGTTATCGCAAGATTCTACAACATGGGAACTGAGTCAGAGAGCAACATCCGTGTCTGCCTGTACGATATAACAGATGATGAAATGATAGACAGAACAAGAATCAGTTTCAGCGGGCTGTCCACTGATACCTGCTACACCGTAGACAGAGCTATCGCTACACTCCACTGGACACCGGACGCAAACGATATTGGTGTTCATATTCTTAAGGTTTATGCTGAAAGCTGGTCCGGTGAGCCCGACTCTACAGACAACAGTGCTACTCTTGTCTACATCATTACCCCTGAAGACTACGCAACTGTGGTACTTGATAACCCATGGGACATGACAGAAGCTACTGGATTACCTCACCCTATCTGGAACACAAATGATATCACCGGTATGACAGGCTGGAATCTATCGGCATACTCTGATTCAGTCAGCGGCATATTTGAGGGAGGGATTACCAATCCAACACAGCTTAACAGGATGTTTCTCAACACCGGCAGCGATTCACTGGACTGGATTGATGCTGACAGTTACATCAATTTCAGCCTTGCTGGAAGGGCAGATCGCTCACTTGATATTGAGTTGCACTGGATTGACAGCCTGGGGGATACGAGCTACATTGAAACAGGTGTCAGCCTTACTTCCACATGGCAGGAGACTGATCCGGTTGATTTGTCAGATATCTCAGGATCAACCTGGGGCGGAGATGTGAAGAAGTTCTGGATTGAATTCGGAGGTACGAATCTCTCAACAGATGTAAGAATCGGCTGGATAAGGTTGACTGAGTGACATGAGAGAAGGCAAGAACATGAGAACAGTTAGTACTCTAGCTATTCTGTTGCTGATCGCAACAACAGCGCAGGCAATGGATCCCGCGCCTGAGATTGAGTGGGAGAAAACATATGGAACTGTTTTTTACGATGTTCAAGAAACCACTGAGGGTAATTACATTGTATCAGGGCGGAAATGGTACTCTGATTTGAAAAAAACCGTTTTTCTCTATTCGCCATCCGGGGAACTATTATGGGAGTGCGGTGAATTGGAATATCCCAATACTATTCATGCGTATGCCGTAATACAACTTCCTTCAGGGGATTTTATTACAACAGGATATGGCATATCAGGGATATCTACTGCTCAGTATTCTCTTTCTATCCACAGAGTCTCTTCAGATGGACAAACCGTTTGGTCTAAACTGTATGAGCTGGATGATAACTGCAAAAGCTATGGTTACAATATTACTTTGCTTCCCGACGGAGGCTTCGCAATCTGCGGGGAAATCAGCCCTGCTGAAGAAATGAATCAAGCCTGGATTCTTCGAACAGACTCACAGGGTGATACCCTGTGGACCAGAGAGTGGGGCTGGCAGTACGACGACAAAGCAATGAGCATTCTATACATCGACAACGGACTAACCGTTTTGATACACGGAAGCACTTCGACAACTCCAGGTGGCCCTCACCTTGTCCGGTATGATCTCGACGGAAACATGCTCTGGGAAACTGATATTCCCGTTCTGGCCGGAGAGTACGGGCAGGATATGTGTGAAGCC
>JAUVJW010000162.1 GCA_030596465.1 Candidatus Fermentibacteraceae bacterium
ATACCACTGCCATACTTAACTCTTCTGAAAATATCCTTAACAAGTTCAGCGGTATAGGAAATTTCCGATACTGGCTTCTTCGAACAAGCTCCTATGCCGCTGAAAATCCATGAATCCATCAATCCATCAGCAAGCCTTGATCTCTCAAAATCAGATTTAATCTCAAGAAGCGCTTTTTCTACTGTAACAAAAAATGTAGCATAGTTTCTCATAAATTTAACTTTACCGTCAACTCTCTTCTCCAGAGAAAGTCGCTCATGCAGGATACCGGAAAGAAGCCTGCTGTCTTTCATTCCCAGCATAAGAAGATCAAGTCTTTCTGCTGAATTCCTTTTCCATAGAGGGAAAAGAAAGTTCTTCTCCATGAGAGTAAAACCATTGTCTGGACTGGTTGCGTAGCGAAAACTTTCCTGCAGGGTGGAAAGAAAACCGTTTGCACTACTGTAGCCCAAAAACTCCACAGCCTCTGTCGCCACCTCTGCTATTTCTGCCGTCAACTCCAGTGAACTGCCGGAAACAAGGACGATTTCCATTGCACAGTTCAGCAAAGGAGGCAGTGCCGCCTGTCTCCATGCGTGAAAAATATCCTGTTCCATAAATCCGTCAATTGACTCAAGATACGAAAACATCTCTGGATTTATATCAGTTCCTGTTCCGTCGTTGAAAAGAACAAGCAGCGATTTGTCTCCACCAGATAAAGAATTCAGCTGATTCATCATGGTTCTGTCCCATTCGAGCGACAGGCTTCCAGCTCCGGGGATTCCCGCTTTCTCTATTTGTTTGGATAGATAGCCCGCAGTGTTCAGAATCGCTTCTTTAGTGCAGCTTTCGGAAGAACCAGCAAGAGCTGACACTGCACCGTAAAGCTTCATCCTGGTAGTATCCTCTCTTATTTTCAAGCCATTCCATTCCTCGCGCCTGCGATTGGACCAATTCTCAGGAATATTAAGTGGTGGTGGTGTTTTCTGGGAAAGCCAGGAACCAAGAACGGCAGCACAATCCTGTTGAATCTCTAAATCAAGTCTTGTTACAAGATACTCTGCAAAGTCTTCTCCCGCCGTCATTCCTCCAACGCTTCTGGAAAATTCATCTGCTATTTCAAAAAGAAAAGCCGGGAGAGATTTTGCCTCTCTGCCAAACAGATAAATGGAACCGGGCAGAAGAAAGCCAAAAAATGTTTGAGCTGTTCCTCCCGGATTGACTATTCTTGATGTATTTGCAGAGGTTGATCCATCTGGAATGAGTTTGTTAAGAAGGATTTCTATTGCGTCTCCGTTTACCGAATCAAGGGAGGTTGGATTGTCTACTATGGCCCTGAGTATGTTGCTTACACCACTGACTATAAAATCACTGAAACGAGAGTCTCCTCCTTCTTCCCATACAGCAAGCCTGCTGAATCTGTCGCAAATTGAACGAATGCCGGAAATCAGATGCTCTGTCTTCTCGCCTTCAACTCCCGGAATAGCAAGAAGATCAACCATTAAACCGTCCACCACTTCAACTCTTCCCCCTGCTCTAAAGACCTTCTTAAATACTTTGTGTTCCACTTCTCTCAGCTTATCAATTGCCCCCGATGAATTGTACCCGTTAACAGCAAAAGCAAGACATTCGTCAAAAACCGGATCCTCCGGGCTCAGTTCGCTGAGTAACCGGGTAACAATATTATCCAGATAGCGCTTTCTGTTACTTACATTGTTTATCTTATAGAGAACTTCTATTACTTTCTCTTCCGCCATAAAACTATTAGAAAGAAGGGTTTCAACCCAGGCAGGAGCAAGACCGGAAAGCGCTTTTGTGCGATCCGGCAGAGGCAGGGCATCAAGTAATCTTCCTGTTATGGTAATGCGTGAGAGGAATTCTCTTTTGTTGCTCTTATCTGACGCTCTAAGCAAAAGTGAACTGGCTGACAAAACACTGGAAATCGACGAGTCGCTCTTTTCAGTGGCTTCAGCAAGCTGGACTACGGCCCAGTTTGAAAGTGAATGATCCATATCCGTCATGGCTCTGTGAAAAGCTTTTAAAGCTGTTCTATCCTGCAATGTGCTGGACGGAAAAACCCTGGCAACCATTTTGTAAAAGCGTATGACAGCAGAAGGAGAAAGCCTTTTTTTTATGGATGTTTCAAGAACCAGTTCATTTACAAACTTCAGCACCTCATCGCTGATTTCATCACCGTTTGATCTAAGAAAGTGAAGTATATTCGCGAGAGAAATTCCACCGGGAATATTTCCCAGAAAAACTGCAACGGAATAACCCAGCTCAGACTGATTGTTTTCTGTTATCCCGTGAGAGATCGCCTCAACAACAATATCCAATTTTATCTGATGATCTATGTGTGAAATCAAGTCTGGATAAATAGCGAAGCTCTGCTTTATTTCTTTTTCTGGATATGAGTTAAAGAGACTCATCGCTCTGTGGATTCTTTCCCTGTCCAGAAGAGCATCAAGCCCTTTTACTTCCTCTATTCCCCGAAGAAGCCCCGCAAGAAACCGGATGGAACTCATAGGTACCAGTTCTCCGCTTAATCTCTCCTGAATCCTGCTTCCCTTTTGAGAGATCAGCTTCCATATTTGATAATGATCCTGCTTGTTAAGAAGCCATCCCGTCTCCACTGTAAAATCCAGCAGAGACGTGGATTTCTTCGTTTCTAAATCAAGATTCTTCCGGGATAAAAGAAAATCTTTCGCTGCGGAAAGAACCTTATCTCCACCGATAACCGCTCGGGCACAAACAAAAGCATACCTGCCCGGGAATTCTTCGGCAACTGTAAGGGGAATTTCGATGTTTGAGTTATTTAGTATCTGTGGAGCTAAAAGTACCCTGTACCAGCATGCCAGTGAGCTTGTCAGATCCATTTGAAAACCCTCTGACATGTTGATCTCTGCTAACTTGAAGAACCCGAAAACGGCTGATACCATGATCTCTGTGCGGAGCTTATGACAAACCATAAACCATTTGCGCGCCAGCACTTCATCCAAATCAACAGGTAAAGCTAACTTGGACATCCGCGTATAGAGAATTTCAGCGTCCGATCTTTCCATTACTGAAATCAGAGAAGCCAGTGCCGGAACAGAAACTCCCAGTGATGATGAAACACTCAATCGTTCCAAAGAAGCGGTTAGCTTGGGCACATTCCTCAACTGCACCTGACTGGCGTCGGGAAAATCAGGCACTCTCACATATGGTGAATGCGCGTTTATCGGATCAAACTGCTTTACTTTCAACCAGGCTTTTATTTGTCGGCCAAGCTCTTCCTGTACGGACATCAGCTTTCTTCCCCGTGGTTTCCTTCCCCATTTTCCGTGTCTTCATCACTCAGTAATTCTGCGGGAAGCAGTGCAACATCAGAAACGATATCTTTCTCGTAAAGATTCATCAGACGAACCCCTTTTGTAGCCCGGCCTATCATCCTTACATCATCACTTCTAAACCTGATAACCATTCCCGAGACTGTAACAAGAAGAATCTCATCCCCGACAGAAGGGACGGATATAGTTACCACATTTCCGTTTCTCTTGTCAGTAATAATGTTGATAACACCGCTGCCCCCTCTGTGGGTTTTTCTGTATTCAGAAACAGGGGTTTTCTTTCCATATCCATTCTCTGTAACAGACATGAGAACATCATCGTCGGTTGCTGTAACCAGACCAACAATTCGGTCATTCTTTTTCAACCTCATACCGGAAACACCCATGGTATCACGACCCTGAACTCGTATCTCTTCCTCTGGAAATTTGATCGCTCTTCCGTGAGATGTGGCCAGAATAACTCTGGATTTACCATCAGTCATTACTGCCTGTACAAGCTCAGAATTTTCCATAAGCTTTATTGCCTTTATGCCGTTTTTTCTTGGGTGGCTGTACATATCAAGAGAGCTTTTTTTAACCCTCCCGTCGCTGGTTGCCATAACGATATATCTGTCACCCGTGAAATCTTTTACACAGACTCTAGCTACCGGTCTTTCTTCTGGAAGAAGCTGAAGAAGGTTAATAATTGCCTTCCCGCGGCTGTTTCTTCCAGCTTCAGGAATTTTCCAGACCTTAAGCCAGTGACATCTTCCAAGATTTGTAAAAAATAGAATGTAAGCATGGTTGGTTGAAGTGAAAACCTGTTCTAAAAAATCTTCATCCCGAGTCGTTACTCCTGTTTTTCCTCTGCCTCCCCTGGACTGACTCCGCCAGGTGTCTACGGGCAACCTCTTTATGTATCCCCTGTGAGAAACCACTACAACCATGGAATCATCCGGAATCATATCTTCAACATCAATTCCGTCAGGCGTCCATGGTATGATAGCTGTTTTTCTATCCTCGCCGTACTGTTCAGAAACTACTCTCAGCTCATCAACCACAATTTCCATTCTCAAGTGTTTGTTCTCCAGAATCTCTTTCAGCCTTGTAATAAGTATTTCAAGAGCGGCAAGCTCTTCTTCAAGAGATTTCCTGTCAAGTGCAGTAAGTTTACCCAGGCGCATCTCCATAATTGCCTGTGTCTGTTTTTCCGAGAAATCGAAGACCTCCATTAAATTAGCTTTGGCTTCTGGCTGGCTGGAAGCTGCTTTTATAATCCTGATTACCTCGTCTATATTGTCTTGAGCTTTAATGAGCCCCCTGAGAATGTGAGCCCTTGCTTCCGCTTTTTTGTGTTCGAACTGGCTGCGCCTGAGTATTACAGTATGTCTGTGCTCAACAAAATAGGAGAGCATTTCCCTGAGATTCAATCTTCTTGGGATTTTGTCAACAATGGCTATAATATTTGCTCCGAAAGTTGTTTCAAGGGTAGTACGCTTGAATAACTGATTCAGAACGACTTCCTCAATGGCGTCACGCTTGAGAACTATGACTACACGCATACCGTCTCTGTCAGACTCATCGCGAAGATCCGCAATACCGGTAATTTTTTTATCTTTTACCAGATCGGCAATTGATTTGATCAATCTTGCCTTGTTAACCATATAGGGGAGTTCGTGAATAATTATGCAAGCTCTTCCGTTAACCTCTTCCGATGCTACCTTGCTACGTACGATTATTTTTCCCCGTCCGGATCTGTATGCGTTTCTCAC
>JAUVJW010000187.1 GCA_030596465.1 Candidatus Fermentibacteraceae bacterium
ATATTCTTGCAGCATGGCATTGGGCTTTCGGGAACGGCGACTATGAAAGCCTTGAAACCGGCTGTCACGGTCTGCGGGTTCTGCTTGCACTTATGGGGATGTACGGAAAAGGTGAAGCGCTGTTTGCGCATGGTGCTGAATTGTGTAAAGACAACCCGAACCATGCATCCTGTCTTCTCCGGGCATGGCTTGTTTCATACCGGGGCTGGTTCAGTTCTTACAGTCACCACGCTGAAACCAGCATAGATCAACTGAAAAAAAGCATTGTTCTTTTCAGAGATCTGGATGAGCCCACAGGTCTTGCCGGTGCTTTGAATATGCTGGGAAATGTGTACTATGTAAGCGGTGAGTACGATTATGCCGCAATGTCATACAACGAGAGTCTTTCATTAAGAAGAATGCTGGGCGACAGTTCAGGTGTTTCGGCGGTACTGAACAATCTTGGTAATCTGGCCTGTCAGCGAATGGATTACACCGATGCGGAGAAATTTTATCAGGAATCTCTGGAGAAGGACAAGGCATCGGGAAACCAGCATGGAGTTTCCGCATCTTTAAGTAATCTGGCCATTATCGCCATCAATCTCAATCAACTGGAGAGGGCGGAAAGTTATCTGTTAACAGCCCTGGAAATGGAAAAGAGTATTGGGGACAGATTCAATGCGGCAATAGTTAAGGGTATTTTGTGTCGAATATTTCTCAAAAGGGAGGAATTTGATTCAGCAGAAGCGGCCTGTAGTGAAAACCTTGAAACATTTCGCGATGTCGGGAACTCGTGGGGTACAGCAAATACCTACTGCACACTGGGAATTATGGAAACCCTCCGTGGCGGTTGTACAGAATCCGCGGAATATCTCTTGAAAGCATTGGACGCAACCAAGGGAAAAGAGTGGGCACCGATGAGCCTTGAAATACTCGGAGCAGTTGCCGGACTGCAGTTAGAAACGGGTTCATTTTCTGAAGCTTATTCAACGGCACTTTTCGTTGAAGAGCATCAATCTTCGCAGGCTGAATTGCGGAAAGAAATGAAAATTCTGATAGTGTCCGCAAAAGAGCAGGCAGGATCTGAAATAGTGACAGATATTATTAAACTTCAAGATGCTGTAGAAAGAGCGAGAAAGCAATTGATGATAATGAACACCGGCAATTCCTGAGTACATTACCGATTGGATTTTTAAAGGAAAATCATACCGCAGGGAGTACGAGAGCGGGGGAATCGATTGATTCCCCCGCAGTCTAAGTGAAATTGGAAACCCGATTACTTTCCCCGGCTGTTTATCTTGGAAATTGCGTCCTCGCATGCCTTGATGAGAGAGTATTTTGTCGGCGCAGTGGTCAGAAGTGGATGTGTTCCAACCTGGAAGGAAACCAGTTCATACACTGTGATGTATTTCTGGATTGCCAGGGCGATGATGTTAATCATCTCACCAATGGATTTACCTCCGTAAATTTCTCCTCCAATGATTTCACCATTCAGGGGAGAAACAATGATCTTTATACGTAATTCCTTGGCACCGGGCAGTGTTCCTGGATGCCTGTCCATGTCTTTAAAGCTGCCAGTCACATATTCGACATTTGCTTTCTCGGCAGATTGCTCGATTGCCCCCGCTGAAGCAAAAGCAAAACCATTCAGCTCGGTTGAGAAAACTGAAAGAGTCCCGGAAAATGTACGGAGAATACCTATTTTAGAAAGATTGTATCCAAGTACGCGTGCCTCGGCGGTTGCTGTGGACGCCAGCATGATGTTATCTGTTCTGCCTGTAATGAAGCCGATTGTCTGGGAACAGTCACCCACAGCATAGATATCTTCAATGCTTGTGCGCATGAATCTGTCAACCCGAATAGTTTTGTTACTGGTAATCTGCAATCCAATCTTTTTTGCAAGATCGGTATTGGGTCTGTATCCGATTGCAGAAATAACCATGTCCGCTTCAATTATCTCGCCGCTTTTCAGTTTAACCGCTTCTACTTTTCCATGGTTGCCCAGGAGTTCCTCTACAGTGTTTCCAGTAAGAACATTTACACCGATTTTTTTCAGATTTTCATCGGCGAGTACTGCGAAATCAGGGGAAAATGCCTGACCAAGGCAGTGATCGCCCATTTCGACAATGGTAACATTCTTGTCTGCGTTTTTGGCAATCTGCTCCGCAACCTCAGCGCCTATAAACCCGCCACCAACAACAACGATGTTTTTCGCGGAAAGAATTTTTTCTTTCAAGCTTGCAATGTAGTTATAGCTTTTGAGGATGTTTTCCACATTTTCCAGATCGTAGCCTTTGATGAATCTGGGTACGATTGGGATGGAGCCTGTTGCAAAGATTAATTTGCCGAAAGCAATTTCGTTGCCGGATTCGGTGTGGAGAATCTTGGTATTGATGTCAACATCTGTAACCCGGTCAATAAGAACCTCTCCACCAACATTAATAAAAGGAGCGGGTCCCATCTTGTTCTGGGAGATATCGTCCAGGTCGTGAAAGACGTAAGGAATACCGCAGGGAACAAGTCCCTTTTCTTCTTCTTTAATCATGAGGAATGATTGGTCCGGGTTCTGCTTTTGTGCGGTAATCCCGGTAATGGTTCCTGACGGACCTCCGCCGATAATAATTACATCGTAGTTTTTCATATCTGGCTCCAACAGTTAGATGACTATGTACAGTGACCTCAGATTATCCCAGTATTTCAAATACGGCCCTGAATATACAGAATATTTGAGATGAATCCACACAGGAACATTTGCGTGTCAATTATACCCGTGGTTGTTAAAGCATACCGCTACGGTAGGGTATTGCTGCTATTGTGTTCTATACGGTAGTTCCGCAATGATGAAACGATTGATTTCAACTTCCATTCGAGTGTCGGTAATGATTTCCATAGGGGCTATCTGGTCTACTATTTCACGGGGAACCATGTAAAGAATCATGATATCAGTCGAGGAATCAGCAAGGAACCGGGCTTCCCAGGTGTTCCAGAAACTGTCGAACTCATCCTGGTTTAAAATACCATCTGCCCAGTGCCGCAGCTCTCTTTTAAGGTGTTCCGGTTCATCAAGGAATTGAAGTCCTTTCGGTATACTTGTAAGAATATCTGCAAGAGTGAAAAGCCCATACATTGGTCTTTCACCTGCTGAGGTGAGTACCAGGCAGGGGATTTCTCCATAGGGTATCCTGAAGGACTGGTTGCCCGACTCGCTTATGAATGGCAGCTCGCCGGGGTTTCCGGGAACACATTCGTAATAGATAAAGCGGTCGTATCTGTCGTCAGATGTTATGCAGAGGGCATCCACCTGCCTCCATAAGGGCACTGGAAAATTCAGATACTCGTGCCCGTCCCACCCTTCAATGAGACCGGGTTCGGGTGATTCTGTGAGTTCAAGGTCATTCCAGACTATGTAAGTGGAGGAAGAACCCCCTTCATCAGCCTCGGGAAGTACGCTGGTGGCGTAGCCCATTCCCGGAAAATTAATCTTGACGGTTACTGTACAGGGATCTCCGTGAAAGTATACAACCGGAGCTCTGTCTTCGAGTTCGTTTTCCATAAAGTCTGCTTCAGGAACCGCCCCGCAGAACGAAAGTGGATTCTGAGTGATGACTCCCCACTCGTGGATCTGAAGCCCTGCCAGCAGAATAAGTATTGTAATCATGTCAGTACATCCTTACAAGGCCAAGAAAAAGCCGGTTGTAGGTTATTTCCCGTTCAAAAGAGTCGTGTACTTCAAGGTGAATAGTGCTGATCGTCTCTACAACATCCCAGGGAAGCGGGAAGAGAATCCACTGTTCATCAAGTCCTTCTTTGTCGTGTATGATTTCGTCATTAGTGTTCATGGTAATGAAGAAGGGTTCCCAGGTCTGCCAGATTGCTGTGATTTCCTCGGATTTCAGGTTGCCGGCTGCCCAACCGCAGATAACATCGTTTATTTCTTCATCGGACAGCAGACCTGCCTGACCGGCAGGTATACCGGAGCCGTCAGGAAGGGGTATCAACTGGATTCTTTCAACCTGTGGTTCATTTCCGGTAGTTATTAGAAGACCTTCAGGAGCATAATATCCTGCGAGAACTTTTGCATCATAGATGCCGTCAGGAGCTTCCCAGTATGGAATTCCTGCTTCGTAGTACAGGAAGTTGGCCATGTACTCGCCGGTGTCGGTGGAGAAAAGATCAAGGCTGGGTACATCTCTCCAGAAGCTCATTGCCCAGCCAAATGGGGTATCCGGTGGAATGATCAGTTCCGGTCTTTCTCTTCGAGGGTGTGGAGAAGGAGCGGAAATATTCCAGGAAGCGACCACTGGCATATCACCGCCCACTGTGATATCAGGTTCGGGAAAGAGGGTTGTAAGCCATCCCTGAGCAGCTTTTACAGTAAAGGTAGCGTCTTCAAAGAAACCACCATGAATCC
>JAUVJW010000005.1 GCA_030596465.1 Candidatus Fermentibacteraceae bacterium
AGCCCAGTGGTCTTACCACTTTTCCTCTTGGCTCAGATCTCGGCATCATGGTAACAACATACAACACATACAACTTTTACTTCTACAGTTTCGACGGCTCAAACCTGAGCAGCCTCGGATTTGTTGCTTGTCCTCTTTCATGCCTCAGTTCAATGGGACTGACCTACTCCCCCGGCAGAGACACCTTCTTCTGGAGTTACTGTAACTCTTCCGGCGACCATTCCATCAGCGAGCTTGAAATAGATATTACAGGTTTCGCTCTTGCGCCTGCTACATGGGGATCAATAAAGGCAATTGAATTTAACTGATTGTAAAAAAGGTACGATGTACGGGCACTGTTCAATACAGTGCCCGTTGTTGTTACCAAAGGGTCGAAATTTTCGCCGATGCCGTTACTGTACTCCTTAACCCGGATCCATCACAAGTTTCTTGCTGCAATACCGTATCTCGCTGCACAGCCTTCGTTATACTCCCGTCGCCATCCTCAACATACTGCAAAAGTATGCCTGCGGGGTCGCCAGTCGTATGCCCTGGCTGAACAACAATCTACGGCATTTCGCGACAACAACCTGTGATGGATCCGGGTTTTAGCCATTACCAGACAACAGAACAGCTTCCTTCCGGGTTGAGCAGGAAACAATTCCTGTATATATTGTTTCCCGGAGGAAACAATGAACTGTGAAGCTGTAAAGGCAATAGTGTCCGAATGACTTCACTGGAAGCCCCTATCCTGTACGGTAATAACATCGAATGATAGAAGCACATTTGAGCGGGGACGAACGGGCAATTGAAATACTTCCCGCATGGCAATGGCTGCTGGAGTTGTAAATATCGGGAGCATAACACACGAACACTTTCATGAAAGGCAGAAACGATGAGTCAGTTTGATAGCGTAACAGTGATAAGAGAAGCGAACTTCTACTATGACGGCAAGGTTTCCAGCAGGACTGTTGTTTTTGCAGATGGCTCAAAGAAGACACTGGGCGTGATGCTTCCCGGTGAATACAAGTTCGGTACAGATTTCCACGAGACTATGGAGATTCTTGCTGGAGAACTGGATGTAAGACTTCCGGGAACGGATTATGCCGTTGTATTCAAAAGAGGTGAAACCTTTGAAGTGCCGGCTAATTCCTCTTTCACAGTAAATGTAAAGGTTGTAATAGATTACTGCTGTTCTTACTCGTAAAGATGATCTGAATGAAACGGTTGAAGGATATCTAAAAGAGATGAAAAACATTGAGAAAATTTCAACCTGGAAAGGTAATAGAGGAGGTTTCATTGTTTCATGGGCGACTTTTAGAGGAACAACTATTTCAGGGAAGTCGGACAGTTAAAAGAGAAAAACCCCGCCAATGCGGGGTTTTTCTGAAGGCGGGATAATTAGAAAGTTGCCTTAATTGATCCCCAGGTATTCTGCTCGAGTGCCTGATAGTAATCTGCAGAAACTTCGAGAATGGCAGTACGGCCCCAGGCCTCATCGCCGTCCCATGCACCTTGATACCAGGCCCAGGTGTTTACTCCGTTAAAGTCGACCTGTCCGCCGATACCGGTAACATCATAGCCGATGCAGAAGTAGGCTCCATCAGCGATAACTATGTTCTCTGCAGTAACATCAATGTAGCTGTAGGTTTCTGGGGGTGATGTTGATGGATCCGGGTCTGTTGGCACGAAAGAATCGTAGAAATCAGCACTGCTTGCTTCTCCGGCGGGAGGATTCAAGCCACCAACACTGGTCCATACTACCCATCCGTAATCGCCGGTTTCCGGTCCACCGCAGGGAAAACCGAGCTCAACGAGAATAATATCATGACCGGAATCATTAAGGATAGGTAAAATAAACCATTCTCCCCAGCCTGTTGATGATCCACCTGTAGTTGGCAGTGTACCCATGGCACCACCGGAGTTGTACTCAAAGTCCGCTGCACCTGCCATAACTGCAATTGCAAACAGAACGACCATAAGATTTTTCAATTCAATTCTCCTTTCACTAGATAAAAGTATCACGTAATATCTGACCCACCAGTCGTTGGGCCCTTTTTACAAAAGACTATAAGAGTAGAAGCCAGATCAGTAATTGGAAATATTGCAAGATGGGGCTTAGCTGTCAACAGACCAGGTACAATACCGGGAATAAAGTGATTATGATTGAGTATATCAAATGTTTGGCCATTTTCTAAAGGTGATGACTAAATGAGATATGCAGTTTTTGTTATGATCATCCCATGTGTTGCCCCGGTATTTTCTGAACAGTGCATTTGGAATGGTGTTGGCCGTGTTGTGGCCATTGGTGATGTTCATGGGGATTTCGGGCAGTTCGTATCGCTTCTTCAGGGTGCAGATCTTGTTGATAATGAATTGAACTGGATCGGAGGCAAGACACATCTTGTTCAGATTGGCGATGTGCTTGACCGTGGGCCGGATTCCAGAGCCGTAATGGATCTGATTATGTCATTGGAACAGCAGGCTCCGCTTCAGGGTGGATATGTCCACTTCCTTCTGGGTAATCACGAAGTGATGCTTATGCGAAGCGACTTGAGATATGTTCATGAAGGCGAAATTCGTTCCCACGGCGGTTTGAAAGAAATGGTTAGAGCAATGCGTCCGGACGGAGAGTATGGCAGATGGCTCTCAGAACACAATATTTCAATCAGGATAAACAATGCTCTTTTCGTGCATGCGGGAATTTCAGAAGATTTTGCTTCAATTGCACTTGATTCAATTAACAAGTCTGCCGGAGATGAAATCCGGCGTGGCTGGTTAGAACCCTCAGGCATTTTTTCTTCCACTGGTCCAGTATGGTTCAGGGGGCTTGCCACAGACAGAGGAAGTGCTATAAGGCGAGTATTAGAGGAAGCTTTAGAAACGAATGACGCTGATTATATAGTCATAGGACACACAGTGAGTATTGATGGTATTACAACACGATTCAGTGGTAGAGTTGTTATGATAGATACAGGAATGTCGGAGTGTTACGGAGGCAAGGCACAGTATCTTGTTCTTGATCAACGAGGATACAAGGTACATTTTCCATGAGGCGCAGGTTAATTTGGTTTTAGGAATAGGGATTGATATTGTTGATATTGTTTCATTCCGCAGACGGCTTGATAACGAGCTTATTGAGGAGCTTTTTCTGCCTGCTGAAGTAGAGTACTGCCGTTCTCAGGTTAGATACTGGGAGAATTTCGCCGCAAGGTTTGCCGCCAAGGAAGCCACCTTCAAGGTACTTGGAGCAGGATTATCTTCAGGGCTTCGTTTCAAAGATGTGGAGATAGTAAAATGTCTTGAATCGGGCAGCATTTCGTTGATGTTGCATGGTAAAGCATTTGTGATTCAGAATGAAAAAAAAATAGATAAAATTTTTGTCTCTGTTTCTCACACAAAAAAAAATGCAATTGCTATTGTGATTGCCGAAGCTAAACCAGTATAGACATTGGTGAGGATTTCGGTTATTTGTACCTGATATACAGTTTTTATGATGTCAGTAATAAGTACGGAGGAGAACTCCTTTCTGTGGGATCTCCGGCAAATTGGAAGGAGCGATTTTGAGTAATATCGGATCCTATGAGAAAAGAAGAGAGAACTTCAGCTGGGACATTGCTAAAGAAGTTCTCGGATGGAAGGAAGGCGAGATACTGAACATCGGGGCCATGTGCTCCGACAGAATCTGTGCTCAGGGTAAAGGTGACAAGAAGGCTCTCATCTGGCAGGGTTTTGGAGGTAGGCAGAAAACTTACACATTCAACGATCTCAGAGTGCTTTCCAACGGTTATGCCGGATTCCTTCAGAACCTTGGAGTTGATCCGGGCGATAAGGTCTGTCTGTTCATGGACAAGATTCCAGAGCTGTACATTTCTTTCCTTGGTGTACTAAAGATGGGTGCTGTTGCTCAGCCTCTGTTTTCTGCCTTTGGTGACGAGTCACTTGAGGTAAGATTGTTCAGTGCCGATACCAGAGTGATTTTCACCACACGGAAGCATGTTAAGAAGGTTCGCAAGATACAGGACAGGCTCCCGGCACTGGAAAAAATTGTCGTAGTTGAGGGTAATCCCGATAAACTAAAAGAGGGAGAGATATTTTTCAGGGTCGAAGAATTTCCAGTGGAAGACTTTAATGTTTACGAGTCCGGTCCTGAAACACCATCTGTGCTTCATTACACATCCGGAACAACAGGTCAGCCCAAGGGTGCTCAGCATGCCCATGCCTCTGTATGGGGACAGGCTCTTACATCCTCCTGGGTACTGGATCTGAAAGATGACGATGTTTACTGGTGTACTGCCGATCCCGGCTGGGTTACCGGTACCAGTTACGGAATCATCGGACCCTGGAGCCTCGGTGTAACTCAATGTGTACTGGATTCAGGATTCACATCCGCTGCCTGGTATCGGTTTATCCAGGATAACAAAGTCACGGTATGGTATTCGGCACCAACGGCTATCAGGTCTCTCATGCGCGACGGTGAAGAGCTTGTTAAGCAGTATGATCTCTCCAGCCTCAGGCATCTCGCCTCGGTTGGTGAACCTCTTAATGCCGAGGCGGTTATCTGGAGCGAGAAAGTTTATGGACTGCCCTTCCTGGATACTTTCTGGCAGACCGAGACAGGTTCCATGATGATTACCAACTTCCCCGGCATGAAGATCAAACCTGGTTCAATGGGAAAACCTTTCCCTGGTATTGTAGCGGGAATTCTTGACCTCAAGACGCATGAGCCGGTTACAGAACCCGGTACTGTGGGTCTTATCGCCTTCAGACCCGGTTGGCCATCCATGTTCAGAGAGTATGTGAAAAAGCCGGAAATTTACAGAAGCAAGTTCGTGGGTGCCGCTGATGATGCACAACCTGCCGAACTTCGTGTTGATGAATCCCTCTGGTATGTGTCCGGTGACAGAGCAAGTTTCGACAAAGACGGTTACTACTGGTTTGTGGGCCGTGATGATGATGTTATCAACACAGGTGGACATCTTGTGGGACCCTTTGAAATTGAATCGGCTCTTGTGGAGCACGAGGCAATTGCTGAAGCTGCCGCCATAGGCAAGCCTGATGAAGTAAATATGGAAGTTGTAAAGGTATTCATCACTTTAAATCCTGGTTATGAACCTTCCGATGACCTTGAACTGAATATAATGAACTTTATCAGGAAAAGGCTTTCACCCCTGGCAATGCCCCAGGAAATAGAATACAGTAAAAAGCTTCCTAAAACCCGTTCAGGCAAGATACTAAGAAGGTATCTGAAGGCTCTTGAGTGGGGCGAAGAAGTTGGCGATCTTTCAACCCTTGAAGATGATTAAGGAGAGGAACTGCTATGGCTGAAGAAATGAAAGACATGGTTCTTGAGTATGTAATTGACGAGTATGTGGACGAGGACGACGAGATTGAAGTCGGTTTTGAGACTCCATTGATCTCCTCGGGTATTGTTGACAGTTTCTCTATGGTTTCTCTTAAGGTTTTCCTTGAGAAGAAGTGTCATGTTTCTCTTCCCGATAAAGAAGCGACACCAGAGGCCTTTGACACAGTTAACAAGATCTGTGAACTTGTTCGCAGATTTCAGGACTGACGGAGGGAATAATGGCATACAGCGCAAAAGCAAGAGGTTTGTTCGCGGAAGACATTCAGGCGATCAAGGACAAAGGTATTTATAAAGAAAAAAGATTCATTTGTTCTCCCCAGAATGCGGAAATCGAAGTTGAATACCCGGAGGGCGCTCCAAAAAAGAAAGTGCTGAACTTCTGCGCCAATAATTATCTGGGGCTTTCAAATCATCCTGAAATAGTAAAGGCTGCTCATGAGGGTCTGGACGAGCGTGGATTTGGAATGAGTTCAGTGCGTTTTATCTGCGGAACACAGGATATTCACAGAGAGCTTCAGGACAAGGTTTCTGAGTTTCTTGGCATGGAGGACACCCTTCTCTTTCCATCCTGTATGGATGCGAACTCTGGTGTATTTGAATCGATTCTGGGGCCGGAGGATGTTATTTTAGCCGACAGGCTAATTCATGCCTCTCTTATTGATGGTATTAAGCTCTGCTCCGCACAGTATGATACTTTCAAACACATGAACATGAAGCATCTCGAGAAAAAGCTTGAACTTCATCAGGATAAGCGCCACATTCTTGTTGTTACTGATGGTGTTTTCTCAATGGATGGAGATCTGGCTCCTCTTGATGAAATGTGCGATCTTTGTGATAAATACAGCGCAATGATTCTTGTTGATGAGTCACACGCCTCAGGCTTCATTGGCAAGACCGGTCGTGGAACTCATGAGCATTTTAACTGCATAGATCAGGTTGACCTTATTACCACTACTTTCGGCAAGGGTCTTGGTGGAGCTTCCGGTGGTTGTGTCTCCGGTAAGAAAGAGCTTATTGAACTCTGTCGTCAGAATGCAAGACCATACCTTTTCTCGAATTCCATGGCACCACCAATTGTGAATGCCTCAATCAGGGTTATGGATCTCGTAACAAAAGATACGGAACTGAGAGATAAGCTGGAGTGGAATGCCGCTTATTTCCGTAAGGGTGTTGAAGAGGCCGGGCTTTGTGTACGTCCGGGTAATACTCCAATTGTTCCTGTAATGTTGTATAACGCAAAACTGGCTAATGATATGTCTCGCGATATGTACGCTGAAGGCATTTATGTTATTGGATTTTTCTTCCCGGTTGTACCGTCAGGTGCCGCGAGAATAAGAGTTCAGCTTTCTGCCGCGCACACCAGAGAGCATATCGATAAAGCCGTTGCGGCTTTTAAGAAGGTTGGCGAGAAATACGGTATTCTTGGTCTGGACAAGAAAGGTATCATCGACAAGTATGGCATGTAGCCATTGGCTAAAAGGGGGGCACTTCGGTGCCCCCCTTTTTGTGTTGACAAACCGTTTTTCAGTTTGTAGAATTGCTTCCATGATGAAAAAAGCAAACCACAGCACTGTATTCTTTTGTTGTTCTGCCGACATATTTGTATCGGCAGAGGGGTTTGTATTGTAAAAAAGTAGTCTGAACATTCAACTGCAATTGCCCATGGCCGGAAGGTCGTGGGATTTTTGCGTTAAGGGGAAACAACATGGTGAACAAAGCCGAAGGAATTCTGAGCTCCATCGGAAACACTCCACTGGTACACCTCAGATACCTCAGTCCGGAAGTAGGAGCAAGAGTTCTGGTAAAGCTGGAGGGTACAAATCCCGGTGGTTCAGTAAAGGACAGATCCGCTCTGTGGATGGTGAGACACGCCGAAAGAGAAGGATTTCTTAACAGTGGAAAGACTATACTGGAAGCTACTTCCGGTAACACAGGTATAGGCCTGGCTATGGTAGGAGCATCGTTGGGGTACAGGGTCAAACTTGTGCTTCCGGAGAGCGTCAGCATAGAGCGAAGACACATTCTCAAAGCATTCGGAGCCGATTTGATTCTAACACCCGGAGAGCGGGGAACAGATGGAGCGATTACTCTGGCGGAACATCTGCTGGAAGAAGATCCGGACAAATTTTACATGCCGGATCAGTACAGTAACAGCGCGAACTGGCTCAGTCATTACGAGTCCACTGCTCCGGAAATCATCCGGCAAACCTCCGGCAGGATAAATGCCTTTATTGCTGGAATGGGGACGGGGGGAACACTCATGGGTGTAAGTCGTGGGCTGAAGGAGTTTTCTCAGAATATCCGGATAATTGGTGTGGAGCCGGAGATTGGACACAGCATTCAGGGGTTGAAGAATATGAAGGAATCAGCAGTGCCAGCAATTTTTGACAGGAGACGACTTGACAGCATTATTACAAGATCTGATTCAGAGGCTTTTTCAATGACCCGAGAGCTGGCTTTGAAAGAAGGGTTGTTTGTGGGAATGAGTGGTGGTGCCGCTGTAAGCGCGGCGGTTCAGATTGCCCGCGATATGAGTCAGGATGAAACACTGGTTGTTCTTGTGGCAGATCGAGGTGACAGGTATCTCTCTACCGGTGTATTTAAGCAGGCATATCCCGGATTTATAACAGGTTCCCGTAACGATATGCTGTAGATGTTACACGAACAGAGAAGATGACAGGAGTATAATGCATGCTGTGTAATGTTCCTGTTAACAAAAATCGCTTGACATTTAAGTTCCCTTCTGATAAATTAAAAAGGTGGGCGGTTTTTTTGTGAATTAGCCTGCGCTGGAGTGTATTCAGAGTTTAATAAATTAAGGGAGGTAAACAGTATGAACTCGAAGACGGTTTTTAATACTATTGCAACGGTTTTCTTCGTTACGGTTTTTGTTACATCAGTTCCCAATGCGTATGCGGATGCCTGCGTTCTGCCTGTAACAGCCGGAGACGGGGATATCCGGCCCGATCAGATGCCCGTGATCGAACAACCTGAGACGGTTCCGATTGTATCACCGTTGCTCGCTGATCAAATTGATCAGAATCAACCCAGCGGACCCACCTACATGGCTGCATTCAATCAGACGGATCTTGCTCAGTCGTTTATGCAGACGAACACCAATATTTCGGGAGCCGGTATCTTTCTGCAGTCGGGAGTTGGCACATCCGACAATGTTATTATCCAGCTGTGGGATAATCTGCCGGCTTCAGGTACCATGCTGGCCACGGGCAGTGCTACCGGTGTAGCTGGCGAGTGGGTTGATGTATACTGGAGCTATGTTCCAGTCACACCCGGAACCACCTACTATCTGGTCTTCCTGGGCAACACGACACTGGGGATTACCGGTGACACGAACAATCCGTATCCAAACGGGCATGTGTATGCCAACTCCGGTTTTACACCCTTTCCGAATTACGACTATGCGTTCCGTACTTATTATGACGATGATGTCAGTCTTGAACGTCATACCTGGGCTAATGTGAAATCTTTTTTCAACTAAACGGGTACAATATCTGATTCCTGAGTCAAGCGGGTGGCCCGAGGGAAAGCTCCTTCGGGCTATTCGCCTTTGCAAGGGAAGTCTGTGAGAGAATACTATCTGAACGCCTGGGCTTTGGTGTGTTTCAACACTGATTGTGCTGACGGCAGATCGCGATAAGAGTTACCTCTCTTCCGGAGTATTCAAGAACGACCAAAATGTATAAGAGCTTCTTGCAGCTCACTGAAGCGATTCCGGAGAACAGGCAGATGCTTTTCCAGCAGAGATATGTCTTCAGTCTTTCCGGCCTGCTCCATTTCAAAAGCAATATTTACAAATTCAGAAGCACTGAGGTTTGCGGCAGAGCCCTTCAGAGAGTGTGCAATTTGTCCCGCTTCAATGGCGTTGTCATTATGGATATGTTCGGTTAACCGAATTATGAGTTGTGGAGCGTTTTTCATGAATTCACTAATGATGAGCGCGGCCAGGTTTTTATCATCCATCATTCTGTCAAGAAATTCTTCTCTGTTGAATATTTTTACATTGTCTTTATTCAATTTGTTACCTGATTTCTGATTGGTTGCAGTTGATTCAGTCGATCCGCTGTAGTCAAGCCATTTTTTCAGAACCTCTGCCACGGCGGCTGAACCGATGGGCTTCGTTACATAGTCATTCATTCCGGCCTCAAGACAGATTTCTCTGTCTCCCTGCATGGCGTGAGCCGTCATGGCGATAATGGGTATATTTCTATTTCGCACATTGGAGTCCTGGCTTCTGATGGTTTTTGTTGCTTCCAGTCCATCCATAACAGGCATCTGCACATCCATGAAGACAAGGTCATAAGGAATCTGTTCCAGAGCAACCATCGCCTCGCGTCCGTTGGCTACAGCGTCTACACGAATGCCTGTTCTTTTCAGAATACCCATGGCAACCATCTGATTTGTAATGTTATCCTCTACGAGAAGAACCCTGAATTTGTCAAGTTTCATTTCGTTGAGTGAGTATTTTGTTACAAGTGTTTTACCTGTTGTTTTCGGGCTAAGACCAAGAATAACTGCAAGTGCTTCAAAGAGTTCTGATTGTCTTACCGGTTTTGTGAGGTAAGCGGAGAAACCGATTTCCTTCATCCGTTTTGAATCTCCCCGCTGTCCAAGTGATGTCATCATGAGTAATCGGATATCATGCAGCCTTTTGTCGGATTTCATGATTATGCCGAGAGTTTCGCCATTCATTCCGGGCATCTGCATGTCAAGTACTGCAATTTGAAACGGGTCATTGTTTTCAATAGAATCATAGAGAACTCTCAGTGCGGAGGAACCATCAGAGGCTTCCTCCGATCTGATTCCCCAGGCCTTGAATTGAATTGAAAGAATATCTCTGTTTGTGGCGTTATCATCCACAATAAGAATACGGGTTTCCCTGAGAGCATCGGAGGGAGAAAGTTCCTGAGCTGATGCATCTGATTTCCTGAAGTCGATGGTAAACCAGAATTCAGAGCCTTCTCCCGGCTTGCTGTTTACACCGATTTCCCCACCCATGAGTTCTGTCAGCTGTTTTGATATTGCAAGGCCGAGACCGGTTCCGCCGAATTCTCTTGTGGTGCTGCTGTCTGCCTGAGTGAAGCTGCCAAAAATATTTTTCAGTTTTTTTTGTGATATTCCGATGCCGGTATCTTTAACAGAAAACCGTAGCCGTATATCCTTTTCTGTCTGTGAGTGAACTGTGGCGGTTACAGAAACTTCTCCACTGGATGTAAATTTTATGGCATTTCCCGCAAGATTTACCAGTATCTGACGAAGTCTTCCAGGGTCACCCTCAATGACAGATGGAACATCCGGAGCGGTAGCACAGATAAATTCAAGGCCTTTTTCCTCTGTCTTGATGGCCATAATTTCAGCAAAATCTTCAAGGGTCAGCCGCAGGTTAAACTGAATGTCTTCAAGTTCCAGTTTCCCGGCCTCTATTTTAGAGAAATCCAGTATGTCATTGATGATGTTAAGTAGTGCTTCACCGCTTGAACGAACAGTTCTCACATAACTCTTCTGCTCATCTGTAAGGATAGTGTCCATCAGAAGCGTGTTCATTCCAAGAACACCGTTAAGTGGAGTTCTTATTTCATGACTCATATTGGCAAGAAATTCTGATTTGGCTTTGTTGGCTGCCTGCGCATTATCTTTTTCAACACTAAGCTGGATTTCTGTCGCAACACGGTGTTCGATGTTCACGAGCAGCTGGCTGAAAAGTTCAAGGAGAGCTTGCTCGTTTTGAGAGAAAGAGTGGAAATCTGTTACCCAGTCGAATCCTACAAACCCGATGCATTCCCCGTTGGAGATCATAGGAATAGTCAGAAGACTTTTTATCTCCTGTGGTTCAAGTACCTGTCTTACACCGCTTGTTTCCGGCAGGGTGAATACATCCTCAATAAGCATTGGTTGTCCAGCAATATGCGTGTTTACCCAGTCCGGGATCAGAGACAGGGAAAGGTTTTGCAGTTTTTCTATTTGAGGAAGAGTTCCATCTGAGCAGAATTCGTAAGTATTTGAAGTGGTGTTCTGTCTGAAATCGTAATTGAAGATATAACTTCTGTCAGCCCCGACAAATTCTCCTATTTTTTTGAGAGATCCATTTATTGAGTTCTTAATTTCAGCAAGGGGCAGATTAATATACCTTGTTGAAATATCCATAAGGATCTGCTGCAATATGGTTTGATTCTGAAGTTTTATCTCAGCGTTTTTTAGATCTTTGATATCCACAAAGGTTTCCAGCAGTTTCTTCCTGCCGCCAATTTCAAGACACTTTACGGTTTTCAGGATTGGCACTCTGGTTCCATCGGCTCGAAGCATGATTTTTTCGGATCTTTGAACAGTCTGGTCACAATCGGTTATGGGGCAGCATCCTTTTTCAGTCGGGCACAGAAAATTATGACAGACCTTTCCTGTTATGTCCGTGCTTCGGGCCCCGAACATTTCTTCGGCAGCGGAATTCACTTTTTCAATTAAATGAGTTTCGGGGTCAATAACAACAATACCGGCATCTACACTTTCCATTATTTCCCGCTGAAACCGTTCGCTCTGTATCAGCAGTTTTTCTGTTTTCTTGCGTCTTGTGATATCATCATCGATTCCACGGTAACCCGTCATTTTTCCATTGGAATCATGGATTGGAACGCCATTGGTCAAAAAGCAAACCCTTTTGCCGTCTTTTGTCAAATTCCAGTTTTCAAAGTTCTGAAGTGGTCTTCCTTGCGATGTAATGCTGCCGACGAGTCTGATGTTTTCTTCCCTATTCTCAGGAACCATAAAGTCAAATGCTGTTTTCCCATGCATTTCATCCGGTGTGTAACCCAGCAGATCTTCAACTTTGTCAGAGCAGTAAGTGTATCGCCCGTTAATGTCAACTTCCCATATCCAGTCTGCGATATTTGCGATATTCTGGAAGCGAACCATACTTGTTGCCAGCTTCTCGCCGGCTACTTTCTCAAGAGCGTACATCTGTTTGAGATCTTCTTTTGCAACTATGAGAGCGGAAGCAAGTTCGGAAAGTGGATTACCCGGCGAGACAAAGATATCCTCAGCATTATCTTCATTCTGGAAAAGAAGACTTCCCGCCAGAGCATTTATCTCATCGATGTCAGATATTCTTACGGTGACTGTTTCTTCGCTGAAATCTTCACTTGTCGATGAATCAGAGTGAATCCTTTCAAAAGCATCACCCATAGTGTTGAAGAACACCATATTCTGGTTAACAAATCGTTTGAAAAGGGAAAGAGTGGATTTCACAAAGGCTGAAGCGCCAACAATATATGTGACTGCTGGTTTACAGTTGTATTTCTCGTTTAAAGTATTTAGAATTTTTGCGTATGTCTTCCTGGTTGATAGAGAAACTTTTCCGAGTGTTGAATAGTCTGACAGGCGTATAACGGTAGAGTTTAGTAAAAGTCCATCAGCATAAACAGATTCGAGTGTTTTTATTATTCCAGGAGCATCTGCCTCCGAGAGATTTCCCTGAAGTTTTGTGTAGAAGAGCCTGCCGGGGATAATTCCACTTTTGTAGAAAGCGCCGGTATCAGGATTTATGTATTCCCATTCCGGTCTGAATTCAATTCCTTCAAAGGTAATATTTTTTGCGGTAGCAGAATCAATGGAGTTATGATTCTTAATGGAAGAAGTTGTATTTAGTTTATAAAAAGCTTCGTCAATCGAACCGGTAAATACATAGTACTGGTTGGTAATACGCTGGAAAATGGAAAGAACAGATTTCATAGATCCGGAAGCACCAACTATGTATGTGACAAGTAGACAGCAGTTGTATTTTTTCAACAATGCGTTTTGCGTTTTAGCGTAAGCATTTCTGGCAGAGAAGGATATTTTGCCAGTAGTTGAATAGTCCGATATTCTGATCAGATTGGAATTCTGGAAGGATCCGTATTTATGAAGGCTTTCACGAATAGCAATTGTTGCCGACAGATCTGCCTCAGAAAGAGCACCTTCAAGTTTCGTGTACAGGACTTTACCCGGGATAACTCCGCCCTTGAAGCGTGCGCCGGTATCAGGATTGGTGTATTCCCACTCCGGTCTGAATTCAATTTTATCGAAGCTCAAGAACTCAGAATTGTTAATTGTTTTCATCTTCATCACCTCAGAAAAACTTCCCGGGATGTGAGTGACTGTGGAGCTATTATGCTGTAATCTAGACCTTGTCGAAACTCAGTCGCAGTTGGAGCTGCATTCCCACCCATACTCCCGGAATGTTAATAACCAATCAAGTATTAGAACATCTTCATACTCATTAGTAAAGAATACTCTTATATGGAGTATTTTACAATAGGCAGTGTTGCGGGTTGGTTTCAATATGGGGATGAGTTATCCTACTCACTCACTATTGCAACCTTATCAATTGTGAGAAGAAGTTGAAACCTATGCTTACAGAGTTTGGGTTTTATTAACAATTCTCCGATTCAGATTTGCTACTCCCTTTTTATGGAGGTGATGAAGTGAATGGAGGAATTCCCTCGCGTAAAGATGCATTTGATCTTTTGAAAGAGTACAACACAAATGAATCATTGATTAAGCATGCTTTATCGGTAGAAGCAGTTATGCGTTATCTTGCCGGAAAGACCGGAGAGAACCCCGATAAGTGGGGCGTGATAGGTCTGATTCACGATCTTGATTATGAAATGTTTCCGGAACAGCATTGCACAAAGACACGCGAAATACTTGAAGAAAGAGGCTGGCCGGAAGACTATGTGCGAGCTGTGGTTTCCCATGCCTGGGGTATTTGCAGCGATGTGAAACCCGAATCAATTATGGAAAAATATCTTTACGCAATTGATGAGCTTACAGGACTGGTAACCGCCTGTGTGCTTGTAAGACCTTCCAGAAGTCTTATGGATCTTAAAGTAAAGTCGGTGAGGAAGAAGTGGAAAACAAAGCATTTTGCTGCCGGAGTCAACCGCGCGGTTATTGAGAAAGGCGCTGCCATGCTGGGTGTTGAGATACCGGAATTGATTCAGGATGTAATTGAAGGCATGAGAAGTGCAGCAACTGACATTGGACTGGACGGGGAGAGTTGAAGAAGATAAGACCGGTTAATTTTCTTACTGTATTGATTATGGCTTTCCCGATAGTCTGTATTTCAGGTATAATTCAGGGGTAGTGATTGCCGGGGTGGCCGGAAGGTCGTATTTACAGTTAGCTGAAAAGAGTTTTCTTGAATAAAATAGGTTTTTTTGCAGTACTGGTAGTGGCTGGTGCCGGGCTGGGGTTTCTCTCTGGTATCATTTCCGCGCCAATGGTGTTTGATACACCTGTGTTTATTTCGTCAATGGGAGTATCGGCTGCTCCTGTGACGGTTCCTGATGTGCTTGGGATGACCCGCGCAGAGGCCCAGAGAATTATCGAGGGCGGTAACCTGATTCTTGCCGGTCAGTGGACGGAATATGGTAATTTTGAGACTATGGGTATGGTTGTAAGACAGGATCCGCCAGCGGGAACTCAGGTTCCACGCGGGGCTCCGGTTAATATTTTCTGGAATGTTGGACCTCTTTTCAGACCTTTCTATCCTGATTCCATAGTTGGTCTTTCAGCAAGCAGGGCGGAAGAAAAAATAGCGGACTGGCAGCTTTATACCGCCGGAAGAACAAGAATTCCACACCCCTCCATTCCCGAGGGAGAGGTTATCGCGGTTGCTCCATGGTTTACAGACAGCATTTCAGTAAAACGACCGGTGAGATTACTTGTGTCATCCGGCTGGACCGGTGTGCCTGTTCTTATCGGGCTCAGGGTTGCTGAAGCAGAGAGTATTCTTGTTGGCAGAAGACTTGTGATGGAGATAATTGAAGAACGTCCGGTAACTGATATTCTTAAGGAGGATATTGTTCTGGAACAGTTCCCGTATTCCGGAGAAAACTATATGCAGGGGGATACCGTATCCGTGGTTGTCGGCGCAATTGGTTCCGGTGGCTGGGGAGAATGGTGATGCGAAAAGTAATAATTGCCCCGTCTATTCTCGGATGTAATTACGGAGAACTTGCTGCTGCCGCGTCAGAGCTTGAACAGGACGGGGCAGACTGGATTCATCTTGATGTAATGGACGGTGTTTTTGTACCGGTTCTTACATTTGGCGCGGGGGTTGCGCAATCCATTTGCTCAAGTGTTTCCATACCGGTGGATGCCCATCTTATGGTAGAACGACCGGCAGATTTAATTGACGATTTTGCAAAGGCCGGCTGCCGGTACATTACCATTCATCCCGAGTCCTCGGAGAAGCACATTCACCGTGTTCTGGGAAGAATCAGAGAGCTTGGCTGTTCTCCGGGGCTGGCACTTAATCCCGCGACATCACCAGAGATAGTAAGATGGGTTGCCGGTGCGGTTGATCTTATTCTTATAATGACTGTAAATCCAGGCTACGGTGGGCAGAAGCACATATCAGCCATGCATGAAAAAATAAGAATTGTTCGAAGAATACTTGACAACGCAGGTCGGGAGGATGTTCTGATTTCTGTTGATGGAGGTGTCGATTCTTCCAATTCAAAAAACCTTGTTGATGCCGGTGCTTCAGTTCTTGTCAGCGGTTCATATATCACTTCGTCTTACAACCGCGCCGGGGCAATTGACTCTTTGAAGGTGCTCAAATGAGATATGTACTGCTGTTAATCAGTCTCACTTTTTTTCTTTCGGCATCATGCGGTACTTCAACCTCCAGTATTGACAAGATCCAGGAGAGGCTGAACGAGAACGCCTGCAGGATCAACCGTGAGGAATTGATTTTTCAAATACGAGAATTGGAATACCGCCAGGATACAACCTTTACGGAAATTCCACAGTCTTTTCTGAATGACTCTCTTCTTTTATGTCCCGCTACCGATCAACCTTACCTGATGATTGTGAATGGGAATGACAGAACGATCAGATGCCCTTCAGGTCATGGGGAGTCGTCTTTTTAGATTCCCTTTGACAGTGGTTTATATTTTATTATAATCGCTTGACTTTACCTGGGTATTGGTGCGCCCTGTTGAGGTGGTGTAATTGGTGCTAACAACAATTTATATTTGTAGAGGAGTACTCACCGTTGTTTGATAAACTCTCAGATCGACTTGGCCAGACTTTCAAAAACCTTTCCGGGAGAGGGGTTCTTACAGAGAGTAACATCAGTGAAGCCATGCGGGAGATCAGAAGATCCCTGCTGGAGGCTGATGTAAACTTCAAAGTCGCCAAAAAGTTTATCAGCGAGGTTAACGAGGAGGCAATGGGCGAGAAGGTTCTGAAGAGCCTCACTCCCGGACAACAGGTTGTTAAGATCGTCAATGATAAAATAGTAGAGCTTCTTGGAACAACCGCCGAAAAGCTTGTTTTTACCGGGAAACCACCCCATGTAATACTTCTTCTTGGTCTTCAGGGTTCAGGAAAGACAACTACTGCTGCCAGGCTGGCTTATCTTTTACAGGAGAAGCACAATCGTAAATGTATGGTTGTAGCTGCTGATCTCCAGAGACCTGCGGCTATTGATCAGCTTGAGGTTATGGCAAAGAAGGCTGGAACTGCATTCTACTGTGATAGAAATCAGAAGGATCCGGCAGAGGTGGCCAGGGCTGCTGTTCGCAAGGCTGCGTTACAGTACAACGATGTTGTAATAGTTGATACTGCAGGTCGACTTCATGTTGACAGTGCTCTCATGGAAGAACTTGAAAGAGTGAAATCAGCAACCAACCCCGATGAGTCTCTCCTTGTTCTTGACGGTCTTTCAGGTCAGGATGCTGTGAATGTAGCTCTGGAGTTCAATGAGCGGATCGGGTTTACGGGAGCTGTTCTTACAAAAATGGATGGAGATTCAAGAGGCGGAGCCGCCCTGTCGTTCCGGTCGGTAACAGGAAAGCCCATAAAGTTTATCGGTATTGGCGAAAGCGTAAAGGGCCTTGAAGAATTTGATCCTTCCAGAATGGCTGGAAGAATTCTGGGCATGGGTGATATTGTTGGTCTCGCTGAAAAAGCCCAGGACATGTTCGATGAAAAGGAAGTATCGAAACTACAGAAAAAGATCAAAACCAACTCATTTAATCTTGAGGATTTCAGAAAGGAACTTGTAAAAATAAAGAAAATGGGTTCCCTCGGTGAATTGATGGCTATGCTTCCCGCAGGGATGCGACCTGCCGGAGCTGATCTGGATTCTTCTCAGTTTACACAGATGGAAGCTTTGATAAATTCCATGACCACAAAGGAAAGACTGCGACCGGAAATTATTAATGGCAGTCGAAGAAAGAGAATAGCGAAAGGCAGCGGCAGAACCGTGAGAGATGTTAACCGGCTGCTTAAAGAATACAGAACCATGAAGAAGATGATGAAAAAAATGCGTACCGGCAGGGGAATGGCGGCGATGTTTCGCTAGCTTGCACCTGAACCTGTGCGCAAAACTGGAGGTGACGATTGGTAAAGATCAGACTCAGAAGAATGGGAAGCGCGAAAACCCCGTTCTACAGAATAGTGGCTGCCGATTCCCGCAGGGCGGTTAGTGGCAGCTTCATTGAAATTCTCGGATACTACGACCCGCTTCGGAAGCCCCTCGAAATGAAAGTTGACGAGGGAAAGGTATTCAAATGGCTGGGTAACGGAGCACAGCTTTCTGATACCATGAGAAGTCTGCTTCGGAAAACCGGTACAATGGCAAAATGGAATCGTATACTGCAGGGGGAAGAAGGCGTTGTGCCCGAGACAGTATTCATCAAGGGTGAAAGCAGAAACTCATAATAGTAATGAGACTGTCACCCGCTAACTTCTAAAACCGGAGGATGATATGAGAGAACTCGTTGAACACATGGCCCGCACCCTGGTTGAGAATCCAGATGGCGTATCTGTCGAGGAAACCACCCAGGAAGACATGACAGTTTACGAGCTCAGAGTAGAGGAAACCGATCTTGGCCGAGTTATCGGCAAGGAAGGTAGAATAGCCAAGGCTATGAGGATGATAATCCGCTCGGCTGCGGCAAGACACGGTCAGAAGGCCACAATAGAAATAATGGACTAACAGATTTATGGAAAAAAGAGTCTCCTACGGTTATGTGGAAAGAACGCATGGTCTTCGCGGTCGGATGATCTTGAAGCTTTTTGTATTCGGACCCGCCGTAGCTCTTGAAGAGGGAACGATACTGTACGCCGGGGATCGTGTTCTTACGGTGACCAGGTCCAGAAAACGGGACAACGAACGGGTTACTGTGGATTGCTCAGAGGTCTGGAAAAAAGCACAGGCAGCAGAACTCACCGGGGAATCCATTGATGTTGATATAGACCAGATACTGAAACCGGGGTTTCCACTTCCCGTTTACGGATTCTCCAGGTTTACCATTGTCTCCCGCGGAAAGAAATTTCCTATTGAAGAAGTTGAGTACAATAACTCAAATCCTCAATTGATTGTCAGAGGCGACAGTGGATTGTTTCCCGTTCCACTGGCTCTTGCTCTTACAGGGCAGGTTGATTCGGCAGAAAGAACCATTGTGGTTGATCTGCCGGAGGGGCTGGAGGAGATATAGAGCCCACTCTGAAAGTGGCAGTAGCCACAGTGTTTCCTGACCTGTTCTCTACCTTCCTGGAAACAGGAGTGATTGGAAGAGGGCTGGAGAAGGGTGCAGCCTCTGTTCAGGTGCATGACATACGCCGGCACCCGGTTGATAAGAGAGGCTCTGTGGATGATTACCAGTTTGGCGGTGGGGCTGGTATGGTCCTGAGACCGGAACCACTTTTTGATACCCTCGAGGAAATATCCTGGAGGGAGGACGCCAGAGTTGTCTTGATGACCCCGCAGGGCAGATCGCTGGACACCGATTATGCCAGAGAACTGGCGGATTGCGAAAAGCTGATTGTTTTTTGCGGTAGATACGGAGGGGTTGATGAGAGGTTCCGCCGTGAGGCGATAACCGATGAGATTTGTGTTGGTGATGCGGTAGTGTCAGGCGGAGAGATTCCAGCCATGTACCTTATTGAAGCTGTGTTCAGATGGCTTCCCGGGGTGCTGGGTCGATTGGAATCGGCATGCAGTGACAGCTTCGCAACGGGTCTTCTTGATTATCCGAGATATACCCGTCCGGCAGAGTACAGGGGAATGAAAGTTCCCGAAGAACTTGTGTCCGGTAACCATGCCTTAATAGCTGAATGGCGTTTCAGGGCTGCACTGGCTAAAACCAGAAGAGTCAGACCTGATCTGCTTGTAAATTGTGATGAAAAAGAGACAGAAAAACGATTCGCCGAAATAATGAAAGAGGCGGATCGCGCGAAGGAGCAGGACAATGGATGAACTGCTGAGAAGTGTAAGTCAGGGACAGATCAAGACAGATGTCCCGGATTTCCGGACGGGTGATACCGTTCGTGTTCACTATCAGGTGATTGAGGGCGATAAGGTCAGAGTACAGATATTTGAAGGTACTGTGATTGCCCGCAGAGGTGGCGGAATTGACGAGACTTTTATGGTAAGAAAGATTTCCGGTGGCGTGGGTGTCGAAAGGGTTTTCCCTTTGAATTCCCCGCGTATTGCTAAAATCGAGATTACCAGACACGGTAAGGTTCGTAGAAGCAAGCTCTTCTACCTCAGGAAGAAGACCGGCCGCGCGGCAAGGATCAAGGAACGCAGAGTTTACAAGAAGTAAAGTGTCAGAACTTTATCTTTTCGATAAGCGTTACAGATCAGAGTATGGTGTTATAGCTGGTCTGGATGAAGCGGGAAGGGGGCCTTTAGCAGGCCCTCTTGTTGCTTGTGCGGTTATTCTCTCTTCGAATTTTAACAACGATATTCTTACTGACAGCAAGAAACTCACAGACAAATCACGAAGGCAGTTAAAACCTGTTATTGAGGATTTTGCAGAGGCTGTTTCTCTTGGGATTGTTACTTCCTCTGAAATTGATAGAAACAGGATGGCCTGGGCTGTAAGAACTTCTTTCAGGAGAGCAATGGACCCCATCTTATCTCAGACAGATGTATTCCTTATTGATGGAAACAGTGTTGCCGGTTTAGTGGCACCGTCCAGGTTTTTTGTTAAAGGAGACTCGAAAAGTCTTTCTATTGCTGCGGCAAGCGTGATTGCAAAGGTCACTCGCGATGACATTATGCTGAAAGCACACGAAGAATATCCGGAGTACGGTTTTGACAGACACAAGGGTTACGGCACTGCGGCCCACATAAGCGCGCTTAAAAAGGCGGGACCTTCCCCCATTCACAGAATGTCTTTTGCTCCATTGAACAGAATGTATCAGATGGGTCAGATGTCACTTTTCCCGCTGGATTCTCCTAATTCAGGGAAGGCCGCAGAGATCAGAGCTGCCCGTTATTATGAGAATCTGGGCTTCAGAATACTGGAAAGAAACTGGCGATCTTCCGCGGGGGAAATAGATCTCATTCTGAAGAGGGATGATTCAGTATTGTTTGTTGAGGTCAAATCCACCCTTGTCGGCAGGGAGAAACAGGCTCTTCAGAAAATTGATGGAACAAAGCTTGGAAGAATCAGAAATTCCGCAGAGGAGTGGATGGCTGAAACTGGCTATACCGGTGAATGTGTTATAGAAGCAGCCCTGGTAACCTCAAATATTGTGATGCGTGTTCCGGTTACTCAGTAATACAATATCGGCAGGAACTTCACCCGGATTGCTCCCACTCTATTGACTTTCTATCGGATTCCGGTTAATTTGCCAGCCATTGTATTTACCATTACCTTCAGAAGGAGATCAGAATGAGCAAATGGCTTGTGACCGGAGGCTCCGGTTTTCTAGGAATAAATCTTATACGCGCACTTGTGGAAAAGGGTCACGAGGTCGTTTCTATCGATATCGCGCCTTTCACCTTCCCGGATATGGCAGACCGCATTGATCATCGTATTGTGGATATAAGGGACAGGAAAGCAGTAGACGAGTGCATGTCACAGGACATTGATGTTTTCATGCACGGAGCGGCGGCTCTGCCTCTTTACAAGAAATCGGATATACTCTCAACAAATATTCAGGGTAGCAGAAATGTGTTGGAATCAGCCCATGCCCATGGGGTGAAACGCGGAATATACATTTCATCCACAGCTGTTTACGGAATTCCGGAGAAGCATCCACTGTTTGAGGATGACCCTCTTGTGGGTGTTGGACCCTATGGACATACAAAAATAGAAGCAGAGAAAATAGTCAGAGAGTTCCGCGAAAAAGGAATGACTGTCACAAGCATAAGACCCAAGTCTTTTGTCGGGCCGGAACGACTCGGCGTGTTTGCCATTTTTTATCAGTGGGCGGCAGAGGGTAGAAGCTTTCCAATGATTGGCAGAGGTGAGAACCTGTATCAGCTTCTGCATGTTGAAGATCTGTGCAACTCCATCATAATGTCCGCGGAACACCCTGATGCTCAGGCGGTGAATACCGAGTTCAACATAGGGGCAAAGGAATTCTCCACAATGCGGGAAGACTACCAGGTTGTTCTGGACAAAGCCGGTTTCGGAAAGAAGATCAAAGAATCACCGGCACATCTGGTTATTTTTGCTCTTGAGGTTCTTGATTTTTTTAATCTGTCTCCTCTGTATCCATGGGTTTACAAGACAGCCACAAAAGATTCTTTTGTTTCCATTGAAAAGGCTGAGAAGCTGATTGGTTTTACTCCGGAGTATTCCAACAAAGAGGCTCTTCTTCGGAACTATCAGTGGTATCTGGACA
>JAUVJW010000221.1 GCA_030596465.1 Candidatus Fermentibacteraceae bacterium
AGATAGCGGACCTGACCTCATTTTAATTACCAGAAAGGATGAGGCAATGGCGGCAAAGCACAGAAGAGCTGATATGGCTTCGTTTTGAGAAATTAGAGCTGACAAGGTAGTAAACAACGCTCCTGTAATTAGATAGAGTACTATTTTTCGATTTGTCGTTATGCCTATTGCATGCCTCCCCTGTTTGAAATCATCAAGTAAATATGTTGTTTGCCATATGGGACGCAAGGTGTGCTATTATCAATGCCGGAAGCAATTCCATTAAAAACGACGCGCCTGCATTTCCCGATGCGAAGCAGTATTTTTATTATAGTACACACTGTTACAGAGGCACAGGATAAGTAAAGGAGCTTGTTTGCGAATTCTTCTTGTTCAGTCTCCAGTGGGTCGGAGAGAGAAGCCAATTTATCCAATTGGCCTCGGGTATCTGGCTGGAGCGCTCACCGCCCATGATTGTTCTGGGATAGATTTGAGCCTGGTGGATTCACCGGCTGAGGCTTTGAAGACAAAGCTTGATGCTGTGAATCCCGATGTAGTGGCTGTATCAGTTCGGAATATCGACGACAGTTCCTATCCTGTCACTCACTGGTATCTGGATTCTTTCGGAGAAGTAATGGGGGTTCTCGGCAAATGGAAGGGAACCGTTATTGCCGGAGGAGCCGGTTTTTCAATTTATCCTGAAAGAATAATGAAGCTCTGGCCCAGAATTGATATTGCCATGGTTGGTGAGGGCGAGCTTGCTCTACCGGTGCTTCTGGATCATCTTAAAGGTGCTTCCAGGCCACATTGGCTGCGTGATGGCATTGCAAGGCCACCAAGACCATTTCTTGACAGTATCCCACTTCCGAATTACAGCATTTTCCCGGCATCCGACTATCCCGGTAAAGGTTCTGTGGGGGTGCAGACAAGAAGGGGATGCGTGTTTAACTGTGCGTACTGTACTTACAAATCACTAAGTGGAAATGGCTTCAGATTGAGACCTGTTGAACATGTCGTAAAGGATATTCTTGAAGTAAAAAACCAGGGTTTTAAGAGTTTTATGTTTGTTGATTCTGTATTCGATCATCCACGGAATTATTACAGACAGCTGGTTGGAGCTCTTTCGGAAATTGAAAATATTCCAGCCTGGGGGGCCTGGATGTCGGAGTCGGTTCCTCTTGACACTCTTGATGATATGTTCAAAGCAGGTTGCAGGTGGGTTGATTTTTCTCCGGATGTAATAACCGAAAAAGGGTGGAAGTTGATGGGTAAAGGTGGATCCTTAAAAAATCTGTGGCCTGTTGTTAAACAAGCCAGGGAGGTTGGATTTACCGTTGGAATCAATTTTTTCAGCGCATCGCCGGGAGAGAACTTTTTCGCGCTGGTGGAGAAATTTGTTTTTATGACAAAAGCAAGAATACTTCTCGGCTGGGGGAATACGTTCATAAATATCGGTACGATCAGGCTTTACAAGGGCGCTCCCCTGGCAGAAAAACTGTATCCCGGAGAAGAATTGTTCAAGCCTGTGTTTTACAGACCCAGGGGATTAGCCGACCTGATCGTCAGAGCCTTTCAGGCCATTCGTAGAAGACGACGATGACCGGTGAATTCAGAGCGGGGCTTCTGGGCTGGCCTGTATCCCATTCTCTTTCCCCTTTGATTCATTCTATCTTTCTGAAGCATTCCGGGATAAAAGGCAGTTACCGGTTGTTTCCCGTTGAACCTTCCTCGCTGCCGGTACTTGTCAGTGAGCTTGGAAGCAGGAAATTCACAGGCTTGAATGTAACAATTCCTCACAAGATCGCTGTTATGAAAGTCTGTGACACTCTTTCACCCGATGCTGAATCCGCTGGAGCAGTGAATACACTGGTATTCGAACCGGGTTGTTTGAGAGGATACAACACAGATATTTCCGGTTTCAAAATAATGACTCGCAATCTCCCGACTCCCTTTTTTGTTCTGGGCAGAGGAGGGGCAGCCGCCGCTGTGTCTGTTGCTCTGGATAGATCGGATGTGGTTTTTCTTTCCAGAGGAGAGGTTATTTCTGAAACAAATCGACCGGCAAGGGCTACTGTTGTTAATGCGACACCGCTTGGATGGAACAATGATGATGTATTTCCGTTTGATATTCCGGAGGGTTGGAGCTTTGCTGACTTGAACTACAATCCGTACTGGAGCTGGCGGAATAGCCTTCTATCTACGGTAATCACCGGGGAAAAGATGCTTGTCGAACAAGCTGCGGAATCATTTAGACTATGGACCGGTTATACTCCCGGTGAACAATTGAAAGCCAGAGTACTGGAAAGGGTAAGGGAAAAGCTTCATGAAAACAAAGATAACCGGCAAGTGGATTGAGGAAAAACAGAAGAATGGTTTTCTCCGGGAAGACCTGAAATCTATTCTTACCAGCAGTAATGATGAAGCAGAGCTTCTTTACTCTGCCGCAAGAAAAGTAAGAGATGAGGTATTCGGAAAAAAAGCATTTATCAGGGCAGTGGTTGAATTTGCAAACTCATGCAGGTGCAGTTGTCTGTATTGCGGTATGCGGTTGAACAATCCTGAAGGTGTCAATTTTTCACTGGATCACCGCGAGCTGCTTGAAATCGCCGGTGAGGCATATAACAACGGGATAAGAACTTTCTTTCTCCAGGCCGCGGAAAGCGAATCTTACGGTGCAATCTGGCTCAGAGATGTAATTGCTGATATCAGTGAACTTGGAATGGGAGTGCTTCTGTGTGTGGGAGTTCACCAGGAAAGTGATCTTGACCTGTGGCGGGAGGCCGGCGCGTATAAATTCATACTCAAGCATGAAACTGCCGACAGAGAGCTTTTCGAGAAGATGAAGCCCGGTTTTACCCTGGAAGGCAGAATTGAATGGCTCAAGACTCTGCGGAAACATGGTTACCATATAGGTTCCGGCCCTTTACTGGGGCTTCCAGGGCAGACAATTGATTCTCTGGTGGATGATC
>JAUVJW010000100.1 GCA_030596465.1 Candidatus Fermentibacteraceae bacterium
AAGCAAAAGTGGCATCGCTGAACCTGTCACACAAAACAATGGCTCCCCTGTCCAGAGCTGGACGAATAACTCGGTCAACATTAGCGGCGCGGCTGGCGAAGTAAAGCATAAGCTCTGCGAGGGGGGGGACATCAAGCTCTGGATTCAGGAGTATAGATCGAATTCTCTCAGAAACATCAGGCCCTCCCGGTTCGCGGGTGAAAACGGTTTCACTGCCGGCGTTCCGGAGGGCCTCTATCAGACATTTACATCTGGAAGATTTGCCCGAGCCCTCGACGCCCTCAAAGGTTACGAAAAGACCGGGCAAATTATCTCCTATTTCTTTTCAACTTTTTTTTTGCTATCAACCTTTTTCTGACCATAAGCTGTGATGTACTCTTCTGTCATTCTGTGACACTCGTCATCATAATACTGCACAGGAGGAGACTTGAAGAAATAACTGGATGGAGCTTCAAGAGCACCGCTAAGGCCATTGTCAAGCCCGAGCTTGGCACAGCGGACAGCATCAATAATAACTCCGGCACTGTTAGGACTGTCCCAGACTTCCAGTTTTGTTTCAATGTTCAAAGGAACATCACCGAAACTGGTTCCTTCCATGCGGATGTAACACCACTTTCTGTCATCAAGCCACTCGATGTAATCACTTGGACCGATGTGAACATTACGGGGCAGCATTCCACCGGGTATCTGGCTGGTAACGGCATTTGTCTTGCTGATCTTCTTTGATTCAAGACGCTCGCGTTCAAGCATATTAAGGAAATCGGTATTTCCTCCAACATTAAGCTGGTATGTACGATCAAGTCTTACTCCGCGATCCTCAAAGAGTCTGGTCATGACTCTGTGAAGAATGGTGGCGCCAACCTGGCTCTTGATGTCATCACCCATACAGGGCAGGTTCTTATCGCGGAAACGCTTCTGCCAGTAAGGCTCTCTTGCGATGAATACGGGAATGGCGTTAACAAAGGCACACCCCGCTTCAAGAATCTGCTCTACATACCATTTTGTGGCCTCTTCGCTGCCAACAGGCAGATAACTGACAACAACATCGGTTTTTGTCTCTTTAAGAATACTCACTATATCAGCTGTTGGTCCAGGAGCCTTTTCGATTACCGGCTTGAGATATTTACCGATACCATCGTGAGTCATTCCCCTGTGAACAGTAACACCGAGATTGGGGACATCGCAAAGCTTGATAGTGCAGTTAGGGTCTGCGAAGATTGCCTCGCTGAGATCTTTGCCGACTTTGGTTGTATTGATATCAAAGGCTGCGCAAAATTCCACATCCTTCACATGATAGCCACCAAGGTTTACATGCATAAGACCGGGAACCCGGTCTTCGTCTTTGGCATTTTTATAGTATTCTACACCCTGAACAAGACTGCTCGCGCAGTTGCCCACTCCGATAATTGCTACCCTTACTTTCTTAGACATTCAAAATCCTCCCTGACGGGTATAATGTTTCGAGGGAAAAGATACCCCTAGTTCAGGGGAATCCCTTTCCCGTCTCGTGTAACTTTCAACAACCGCTGCAAAGCAGTCAACCAGGAACCGGCCGCAATAGCAGCACAGGCCCAGACAACAACTATTGATCCCCAGAAAGAAGAAAAAATAATACCGGCAATCACCAGTACCAGTCGCTCTCTTCTGGTGAACAAACCAACCTTGCATTCTATACCAAGCCCCTCGGCACGGGCACGAACATAGCTCACAAGAAGTGAACCGCCCATGGCCATGGGTATAATATACAACAAGCTATCATGTTCACTTCCGGCTTTTCCTGCAAGCACCGCAGTTAGAACAATAATTTCGCCCACCCTGTCCATAACAGAGTCAAGGGCGGCACCACCCTTGGAAGAGGTATTTGTCAACCTGGCTATACTACCGTCAACTGCATCAAAGAGGCTTCCCGCGATAAGGATAGCACCTCCTGTAAGGTAAATTCCCTTCCATACAAACAATGAACCCAGAATGGTAATAACAAGTCCGACGATGGTGGCAACAGCAGGTGTAACACCCAGTTTAACCAGAAATGGAATTGCCGGATCAAGCAGACTCTTAAATACCATTCTTACTTTATGAAAACTCAATCCGAGGCTCCTTCCACCAGAAGAGTTATCTCACCTTTGGGAACGGAGGTCGAATATCTATCCTTGAGACCTGAAAGGGTACCCCGGACGATCTCTTCGTGAAGTTTGGTCATTTCCCGAGCCACACAACAACGCCTGTCACCAAACACAGAGAGCAGAACCTCGATCACAGAGGACAGATGGTGAGGGCCCACATAATAGGCTATCGTTCCGGTGTAGTCAGCCATCTCCTCTATCCTTTTTCGCCTCTTGCCTTTCTTGAAGGGAAGAAAACCCTCGAAGGCGAATCTGTTTGTGGGAAGACCGGATACAACAAGAGCCATGATAACCGCAGATGGACCGGGTATCATGGTAACCTGGGCACCGAGTTCAACGGCCAGTCCTACAGCACGGTACGCAGGGTCTGAAATTCCCGGTGTACCTGCATCACTGGCCATGGCCACCGTGGCACCCTGCATGAGAAACTGCTCTATCTGAGGAAGTCGCCCTCTGATGTTGTGATCGTGGCAGCTGTAAAGACGCCTGCGTTCCGGAACAAATCTGCCGGTTCTTCTGGTGTCCTCAGCCATTACAGCATCGGCTGTGCTGAGTGCTTCCAGAGCTCTTGGTGACATATCGTCCAGATTACCTATGGGAGTGGCAACCAGAACCAGTTTACCGGTACAGCCTCCGCTCACCGGTTCTCCAGACTTGAGCGAAGATTCCTGATTCTTTCCAGCCTTGCCTGAGTTGCCTCTTCGTCTTTTTCAAGGGTAACATTCATTGTCATTCCCTCGGTAACACCCTGAGGTAAATATGATTCAGGCAGATGCCACTGAAAACCTCCAGGGGCAAGGATAACAGCAATGCCCTCCTCAATTCTGTCCAGATCAACAGAAAAATTACTCTCCCGGTTCCTGACCATGCCAGATACCTCCTCCAATAATAGATTGTGCAATGTTCTTCAAGTGATCACCGGCCCTTTCGCAATAGTCAATGAAATCCAGAATAGCCAGGCCGGACATATTGGCAATACCATAAGTGGCAAGGGATTTTCCGTAGTTATTTCTGGCTTCCTCCTCAATCTGATTCATTCTTCCCTCAAGAACCAGAACCTTCTGGGCAGCTTTCAGATCATGCGTTTCCAGCGCATTTACAACCTGCTCTGTCATTTCCTTGAGAATCTCAAATGCCTGACCGGCTGCGACAGTAAGCGGCCCCTCGTAGTCAAGCACATTGCCTTCAACCCGGTTTCTTGCTTCAACCATGTTCACAGCATGATCTGATACCCTCTCAATGTCGTTGATGGTATGAAGAACAACCGGAAGCCTGAGAGATTGTTCTGAAGAAAGATTTTCTTTAAACAGCTTGGATGCATAAACGGTTAAATCCCTCTGCATATCGTCAACACTGTCTTCCATGGACAGAAGTCTTTTAGCCTGGTGTTTTCCTGTAAGGAAATGTTCCGCGGCCCAGCAGACACCCTTTCCGGACACCCTGGCCATTTTGGTAATTTCCCTGTCCAGGCTGTCAAAAGCCAGAACAGGAGAAGAAAGCAGGTTTGAATCCAGAAGAAGATCAGGTTCCGGGATATCTTCTCCGGAGGGGATGATAATTCTGCAAAGCTTTGTGAGGGCTGGAACAAATGGAATGAACAACAAAACATTTACCACATTAAACATAGTGTGAGCATTTGCCACCTGCCTCATAGCATCAGAAGATGTGCGCCTGACCAGCTTCATAAAGAAACCGTCCTGATCAAGTGCAAGCAGGGCGAAATAGATGGCACCTATTACATTGATAAGTGTATGTGCCATTGCAGCCTGTTTTGCCGCCCGATTGCTTCCTATTGCCGCAAGCTGGGCAGTAATGGTGGTACCAATATTGTCACCCAGCACAAGAAAGATTGCCCCCTGAAGCCCTATCAATCCTGATCCCGCAAGGGTCATGGTCAACCCGACGGTGGCACTGGAACTCTGCACAAATACAGTCACCAGCGTTCCCGCAAAAATGGCAAGAACAGGATTTGTGCTGAAGTTGGTGAAGAACTCTCTTACCGGAGCGCTTGCACGCAGTGGTTTCATAATACCACTCATGGTTGTCATACCCAGGAACAGCAATCCGAGACCAAGAATCACTTTTCCCCACATCTGTCTTTTCCTGTTTTTTGAAAAAGCAGAAAGAGCAAAACCGATAGCAATCATTGGAAAAGCATACTTCGTAATCTTAAAAGCAATAAGCTGTCCGGTAATGGTGGTTCCTATGTTTGCTCCCAGAACAACTCCTACAGCCTGCTGCAGTGTCATAAGAGCGCTATTCACAAAACCAACTGTAATAACAGTAGTAGCACTGGAACTCTGCACAAGAGCGGTTACAAGCGCACCCGCGATAATTGCCATAAATCTGTTGGCGGTAAGAGCCCGAAGAATGGATTTCATCCGGTTTCCTGCCACCAGTTGAAGATTCGCCGACATCATCTGCATACCCAGCAGAAACACAGCAAGACCACCAATGATCTGAAAAACAATAGCCTTGACATCCAGGGAAACAACACTGAAAGATGCAGTTGACGGCACACCATCACTATCAGTTATAGTGGCAACTATACTGATCTCACCCATTTTACCCAGGTTGGCGTCAACGGCGGCTATACCGTTTTCGTCCGTTTGTACAATAAGACCTTCTGCTGTACTTTCCTCTACAGTATAGTACCCCTCAGCGGGATTGAGTTCGGCATCTCCACCACCAATGGTAAAGTAAACCGGATAACTCTCAATGGGAGCCCCGGAACGGGATGATGTAACTTCCACGGATAGAGAAGTACTCAACTCCTTCCCTGAATCACCGTGGTCAATGTACTCCAGGGAGCGAATGTTTAACTCACTCTGCGCTAAAGATATAGAAGAAAATAAAGCAAGCAGAAAAAACATATATCTCAACAGTACACCCCCCTGATTGATACAAAAAACGCTGTGTTTTATATGGAAATTTAGCTTCAGGGAATATAGCAAATTATCACAGAACTGCCGACATTGTGATAAAGGGAGAAATCCTGTTATTTTACGGCTATGAAATCGATGAAAATTCTCCTTGAAGCAATGAGAGTTAAAGCGTGGACAAAGAGTTTCTTTGTTTTCGCGGCTCTTATTTTTGGTAAAGTATGGTCTCTCAGGGCTCTTGAGGAAACAACCCTGGCAGCTCTGGGTTTTGGTCTGATTGCCTCGACGATCTACCTTGTGAACGACTCTGTCGATAGAAGGAAAGACAGACTGCACCCGGAAAAGCGTACCAGACCCATTGCTTCAGGCAGGCTCTCTGTGCGCAAAGCTGTTATCGCTGCTGCGGTTCTTGCGACAGGTACGCTGGTTACAGCGTGGATATTTGCTCCAATGCTGGCTCTTGTTTATTCTGTATATCTTGTAAAACAACTCGCATACTCTTTCGGTCTGAAGAACATTGTAATACTTGACTGTATCCTGATTGCCCTTGGTTTTGTTCTCAGGGCACTGGCTGGTGTCGCGGTTTTATACGATTCCGGTGAATTGATTACTCTTTCTCCATGGCTTGTGATATGCACTTTCTTTCTGGCTTCTCTTCTTGCCTTCGCCAAAAGAAGACACGAACTTATTTCCATGGGCAGTGATGCAATAGAACATCGACAGAATCTGAAAGACTACTCTGTTCCCCTGCTCGATCAGGTAATCGGAATAAGCGCGGCAGCCAGTATTCTCGGATACTCAATCTATACAGTGAGCGACAGAACTGCTGAATTTGTTTCTCCTTACCTGTGGGTCACGATACCGTTTGTGGCTTACGGAGTCTTCAGGTATCTGTTCATTGTTTACAGCATGGGCCTGGGGGGAAGTCCCGATAAAATTCTACGGAAAGATACACCTCTGAAGGTCAATATTCTTCTCTGGGTGGCAACAGTTGTCGCAGTACTCACCACAAATCCCGCAGGATAATGCGGAGAATATTCATTGAAGCCCCGGCCAAGATCAATCTTGGTCTTCAAATCACAGGGGTTCGCCCGGATGGTTTTCATTCTCTCGAGAGTATTTTTTCAACAGTAACCCTGTCGGACAAAATAGAGGTATCTCTCAACCCCGAAACAACAGGTATCTCACTTGAATGTTCAGGAATTTTATCCCCCCCGGGGAAGGCCAATCTTGTCTGGAAAACTGCAAAAATATTCATGGACAAAACAACTGTACGGGGCGGTGTTGGCATATCTCTCCACAAAAGTATTCCCTCTCCCGGAGGTCTGGGGGGAGGCAGCAGCGATGCGGCGGCGGTTCTGATAGCACTGCAGAAGTTAACGCATTCGGAACTAAACCTGACAACAATGGCGGAAAGGCTGGGAAGCGATGTCCCTTTCTTTCTGCTGCGTAAAGGATCTGCTCTTGTTACCGGAAGAGGAGAAATTCTCCATCCGGTTGTTCTTCCCCATTTCCACTGTGTTCTCGTTCACTCAGGGGAAAATATTCCAACACCGGCGGCTTTCAAACTGTGGGACGCACATAAGGGGGACTTGACAGAGGCATGCCCTATAAGCAATTATACCGCCCTGAAATTTGGAGCTTGGCATGAGGGTAAGCCTTTCCCTGTCAGACTTGACAACCACTTCCTGACCCTTCTCCACAGCCGTTTCCCGGGAGTGACCCGTACGGCTGAGGAATTATCCCGGTTAACTGTTAACTGGGGGCTCAGCGGATCCGGACCAACATTCTACGCGCTCTTCAGGTCCGAGTCTGAAGCAAAGGAAGCGGAGGAGCAACTTACCGGGAAATTCCCGTGGGTGTTCCGTTGTCAATCCAGATAGAATTGGAATTGGGGCGTCGTCAAATGGCAAGACACAGGGTTTTGGTCCCTGCATTTGGAGGTTCGAATCCTCCCGCCCCAGCCAGCTTTCCCATCAGAAACGAAAGGAATAGTAATGCCGA
>JAUVJW010000188.1 GCA_030596465.1 Candidatus Fermentibacteraceae bacterium
GAATCCCGATTCCGTTTTTCATTTCATCCAGTTTGTTAACAGGCCACGGCTTGGCAATATCGAATATTCTGAACAGAACAAGCGCCGCAAGAATTCCCCATACTCCCCATGTTGAAGGAACCGCCAGGCAGGCAATCCAGGTACCGGCAACCTCATCAATGGTAACAACAGAAGGGTCTTCCCCCCAGAGCTTTCTCCCGGCCTCACATCCAATCCAGCCCAGCAGAAGAACAAACGGAAGAAGAACAAGAGGATTGACGGGAGAATAGAAAAAAGCAAATGCCGCCACAATGCTGCCCACTGTACCCGGCCCCCATGGGCAAAAACCGGTACCGAGTGTTGAGGCCAGAACACCACCGAGAAAACGAATAGCCCGGTACTGCCAGAGACGGGATATGCCGGTCACATTCCCAGCCTCTGTATAACACTTCTGTTGTTCCAGAAGTAACGGAATGCTGAAATTACGGTAAGTATCAATGCAATCCACATGGACACTTTTCCCGCAATTGAAGCAGCCCGGGGAATACTGTTCAGTTCAAGAACAGAAAGAAACATGTAGTATGATACAGAAAACATCTGTACTGCGGACTTCCATTTACCAAGTCTGGAAGGCAGGATAAGAACACCGGCATAGGCTGCTATTGATCGCAAACCGGAAACCAGCAGTTCTCTACCTACAATAACATAGACTGTCCACTGGGGCAGAAGGCCAAGTTCAGCCAGACCAATCCATGCCAGACACACAAGCAGTTTGTCTGCCAGCGGATCAAGAAATTTCCCCAGATTGGATATCCAGCCGTATTTTCTGGCAAGGTAGCCATCCACCATATCAGTTAGTGCGGCAATTACAAAAATGATTAAAGCGGCCCATCGTGCTTCAGGCTCTCCCACTTGAAGAAGAATCATAACCACTGGGGCCATGACGATTCTTGCTAAAGTGAGCCTGTTAGGCCAGTTTAAAACCATCAGTATCCGCGACGGCCTTTAAGAGCCTGAGATAATGTAAGAGAGTCGGCAAATTCCACAAGGGCTCCGGGAGGTAATCCCCGGGCAAGTTGTGTTACCCTGATGTTCTTCGATTCAAGCTGATTGGCGATATATGCACAGGTAGCCTCGCCCTCGGTGGTAGAATCAAGAGCAAGAATAACCTCTGAAGCGTTGATAACAGTAGCTCTTTCCACAAGCTGTGGAATTCCAAGATCGGATGGTCCTGTACCGTCCAGCGGGGCAAGACTACCGTGAAGAACAAAATAGTATCCTCTGTACAGCCCGGTATCTTCCATGGATCTCTGGTCAGCAGGGGTATGAACCACACAGATAGTATTTCTCCTTGATACATCAAGACAGGTTTCACAAACCTCTTCGCTGGTAAGATTTCTGCATAATGCGCATTCTCTCACACCAGTTACTGTATCTGCAAGTACCGCGGAAAGATCCGAGGCAAGCTCCCTGTTGTCTATCAAAGAAAAAGCCAGCCGGAGAGCGGTTTTCTTCCCAATTCCGGGAAGTTTTCCAAGGGTCAGAGCAAGAGAGTCAACAACGGACTCTTTCACATCAATCCTCCGAGCCCACCAGGCACTCCCAGGCCACCCATTTTCTTTTCGGAAGCAGTCCTGGCCTTTTCCACAGCATCATGGATAGCCGCAAGAACCAGATCCTCAAGCATCTCCACATCATCGGGATCAACTGCTTCAGCAGAAATTTTTATACCCACCACATCAGACTGTCCGGTAACTGTTACCTTTACAATGCCACCACCGGCGGATCCTTCAATTCTTTCGTCGGCCAACTCTTCCTGAGCCTTCATCATACCCTGCTGCATCTTCTGCGCCTGGGCCATCATCTTCTTCATCTGACGATTCATTTTACACCTGTCCCTATCTGTTTTCAGGGATCATGTCAAAGAGTCCGGATACTTTCCTGACATAGGAATTCTCCTTCTCCTTCTCACTGTCATTCAGTTTTTTAACAACTTCCTCTTTAGTTTCTTTTTTCTCTTTTTCCAAATCAACCATCTCAGATGGCTTAACACTTGCGGCACTGGCCTCACCGTCCGGTTTTTTTTCTACACTGCCTGCAACGATTTCGGTAGCCGGGGGAACTGTCTCCTGTTCTGCTCTCTCTCCAGCCTTCACCGCGACAACAGCAACCTTCTCTAACACATGGGGCAAATCCTCAAATCCGAATGCGATACCAAGTTTGGACGCGGTCATCAAAGCAGCTTCCAGAGAGATCCTCGGTGAAGCCCCGGTTCGAATCTGATCTGATGCGCCGCCGACAAGTCTTAAAATATTGAGTACATGCACATCAGAAACACCGGCAACGGTTTGCTGTATTAAAACAATCTCACTGTCGGAAAGCTCAGTTATGCCCTTCGCCGCACCGGAAGCCGCAAGAAGCAGGTTTCGCAAAAAGCCGACCAATGCGTCGATAAGTTCTTCAATACTGTATCCGCGAACAAGAGCCTCCTCTACAAGATCAAGAGCCTTAGCGCCCTGAGAATGCAAAACCGCTGATGAAATATCCGCAAGCAAATCCGCTTCAACCAGACCAAGCAGTTTGGATACTGACTCACCGGCAATTTCTTTCCCCGTGAAACTCACAAGCTGATCCATTATGGAAAGCGCGTCCCTCATGCTTCCGCCGGACGCCCTGCATACCAGACTTAAGGCATCGGAATCAATTGTTATTCCCTCTTTGCCAGCTTCATCACTTATGTATTTGCCCATGACTGAGGAAGGTATCCTTCTGAAGTCAAACCTCTGACAGCGACTCAGAATCGTAGCGGGAACTTTTCGCGGCTCAGTGGTAGCAAATATGAAAATCACCTTGTCCGGCGGTTCTTCAAGTATTTTCAGAAGGGCGTTGAAAGCCTCTCTGGTAAGCATATGAACCTCATCGATAATGTATATCTTGTAGCCACCCTCAGCGGCGGCGTATCTGGCTTTTTCACGAAGATCCCTGATCTCATCAATTCCCCTGTTACTGGCACCATCGATTTCAAGTACATCAAGATGACCTCCTGCGGCAATTCTTACACAGGCTTCACAGTTCATACAGGGATCAGGAGTTGGTCCATTTTTACAATTTAAAGCTTTTGCCAGAATTCTGGCGGTGGTTGTTTTGCCTACACCTCTGGGTCCGGTAAACAGATAAGCATGACCAATCCGTTCACTCTCAATCGCATTGCGCAGAGTCGTCGTTACATGCTCCTGGGCAATAACATCACCAAAAGTCTGAGGTCTCCACTTTCGTGCAAACACAAGATAACTCAAAATACCCCCCTGTCTTCGGTTGGAAGCACCGATCACCCAACCTGGATTGACGAATCCAAAAAAGTGAATCAAACAAAGGCACAAACAAAATAATCCGCATCACCCGCAACATTCCACTTACGGCTGCTGCCTTCCGGCTCTGACCGGGTTCGCGGGGCTACGCCGCACGGGTTCTGTTTGTTAAACCAGTATTCAAAGCGCACTCCAGAGAATAACGCCGCGCCAGGTGTTCAGCCCCGCTATAGCGGATTGCGAGTACAGGGCACCGCTGGCTCCCCACCTAGAGTGACCGGCACGCAAAGATAGATAAAAACAGGTTTTTTTTCAAGTCTCTCTAAACCTGAATTCTTAACACGCTGGTTACTGCTACGATGTATCTGGTTACACAGCTTGCGTTATGTACGAGAACCTGCGATGAATCCGGGTTGTATTACAGAACAACCACAAGCCTGTAACAACGGGGATTTCGCAAAGAAGGAAGTCCTGGAAGGGAGTCTCCCATGAAACCTCCGGCCTCACCGGCACGGTCAGCTCTGTTACCGTTTGCGAAAATCGGGTAATTCCTTATCCAGTCCGCACCTCCGGCAACACTGCTTCGTGTTTCAACAATAACACCTGTTCTGGCCGCGCTATCAGGGGAAAGCGAGGAAAGCCAACTGGCAGACTCGGCTACTCCATTCTCCCGGACTGTGATGATACGGTCAAGTTCAATTATCTCAAGCCCGGGAAAAGCAGGGCTGATAACCTCGGCCATCATGAATGATGCTGTATCCCCCCGTATTGCGTAAATTCCCGGTGAAAAATTCTCCCACTGAATGTCCGGTTCAGTATTCAAGCTGACTGCAAATGTGTCCGGGCTCAGCGATGGAAAGGTACCGCCTACCTGCACAATCTGCAGGGGAAGATCGGCTGTTATGTCTGGAATTGCGGGCTTCGGTATTTCCTGCTCTGCAAAGAACAAGCTGTCCGCAATCATTTCAAACACTCCAGATTCCCCTGAATCATCTGTGCTGGATGCAGTATCTGCCAGAATTGGCTGGATAATGTCTTCCACTGAATCGGAAGAAAAAAGATCTGTCTTTCCC
>JAUVJW010000077.1 GCA_030596465.1 Candidatus Fermentibacteraceae bacterium
ATGTCCAACCTTTCGGCAACCTTGACAAAATGGCCGAAATCGGGTAAATTTCGCGTTCAATGGGCCCATAGCTCAGTTGGCTAGAGCCACCGGCTCATAACCGGTCGGTCCCTGGTTCGAGTCCAGGTGGGCCCACCATGTAGCTTTAATTGAAGGGCGGGTAGCTCAGTTGGTAGAGCACAAGCTTCACACGTTTGGGGTCGCAGGTTCGATCCCTGTCCCGCCCACCAGAAAAGCGGACACTATGGAGTGTCCGCTTTTCTATATCCATAGAGATCGGATGGTTGTATCATGGAAGAGTTCATAGCACGTCTTCTTGATCTTCAGGAGTGTGATCGGGAAATTGACAGATTGAAGGCGGACCTGGAGTCAATTCCACGAGAAATGAAGATACACAGAAAGGATACCGAGGGACATGAAGCAAAATTCAGCCTGTTCAAAGACAATCTGGATGAAATCAGGAACAGGCAGAAAAAACTCACAGGTGACAGACAGGATAATGTGGCCAGGATCGCTGATTACAAGAGCAGGCTTATTTCATTAAAATCCAATTCGGAGTATACCGCCATGCTTAAGCAGATCACCCATACTGAAAAAATGAATGATCAGATTGACAATATGATCCTGGAAGCAATGTACGAGGAAGATGAGGCTTTACAAGTTCTTGAAAGAGCATTGAAAGATCGTGATCGTGCCGTGAAACGATCCGCCATTCGCGAGGAAAGTCTTTCAGCGAAACTCAAGGATCTGGAGAAAAGCCTTGACGATATTCAGGTTCGCCGGTCTGAAATTTCGTCAAAAGTTGACACAAAGCGATTGAAAATGTATGAAAAGTCCAGAAGCACAGGCCACAGAGAAGTTGTAACGGGAATAAAGCACGGTTCATGCGGGGGTTGCCTCACAAAAATACCTCCACAGAAAGCCGGCGAAATCAAGGGTGGGAAAACATATATCTGCCCCCTTTGCGGCAGTTATGTTGTCTGGACTTCTGACAGTTCTTTTTAACGAAAGAGTATCCGGTCGGGTGGGCGGTCGCGGGATTCCTGTGATGGAATTTCGAGGAAAGTCCGGGCTCCACAGGGTAGGACGCAGGGGAAATCCCTGGTGCAGTAATGCAGGGACAGTGCCACAGAAACGATACCTGATCCGGTTTTCCGGTTTCAAGGGTGAAAAGCAGGCAAACCCCGTCCGGTGCAAGGCCAAATAGGAAGAGCAGCCCCTTGCGGGCTGGGGGGCGGCCCGTACCCCATGTTCTTCGGGTTGGCCGCTTTAGGTGCTCGGTAACGAGTATCCAAGATGGATGGCCGTCACTGTTTTTTAACAGTACAGGACCCGGCTTACAGCCCGACCGGATACTTCAGTGGAGATTGAGTTGAAATACAAGTGGTTACCCAGGCCCGAAGTGTGCAAAGAGGAAAGCTCATATTGTGAACCTCTGGGATTTCCCGGGCCGGTTGAAGCTTTGACGCGCAGGCGGGGTTTTGGATCTGCCTTTATTCGTTCTGACTACGGTGAGCTTTCTCCATGGGATGTTCTGCCAGGCGCGGACAGGGCCTCCAGCATTCTGGAAAAGGCAATCAGGAACAAAGAGCTGATTATCGTTCATGGTGATTTTGACGCGGACGGTATTACGGCAACGGCTACTGCAATTCGGGTGATTAAAGCTCTTGGCGGAAATGCACAATACCATGTGCCATGTCGTTTTAAAGAGGGATACGGGTTGAGGGAAGCGATCGTCAAAAAGTGCGTCGAAAGTGCTGCGGGCGTACTCATTACTGTTGACTGTGGTATTACCTCAATTGAAGAAGTCGCTGCTCTTAAAAATGTCGGGGTGAAGGTTGTAATTACGGATCACCACAAGCCTTTAGATATTCTTCCTGATGCAGATGCTCTTGTTGACCCGGAGCTTTCCGGGGAAAACAATACGCCGTGGAGACATCTTTCCGGAGCTGGAGTTATTCACTTTGTACTTCGAGGACTGGCCGAGAAGATGAATGCCGGCGAAATCCCGGAACTTGAGCCGGATCTTGTTTCAATTGGAACGATTTGTGATATGGTCAGTTTGACCGGTGATAACAGAATACTGGTAAAACGCGGTCTTGGTGTTCTCAGATCAAATCCGTCGGTCGGGATTCAGGCTCTTATGAGAGCTTCAGGTGTAAAACATACAGAGCTTACCGCAAAGGATATAGGTTTTGGTCTGGGACCGATAATCAACTCTTCCGGCAGGATTACACATGCAGACGAGGCTGTGAATCTGCTTCTGGAAACTGAACCAGGACTTGCTGAGGAAATGGCTTCCTCACTTGAGAGGGTTAATAAAAAAAGAAGAAATCTTGATTCAACAGTTTTTACACAGGCCAGCGACCTGCTGAAAAACACCGATGCTCATGTGGCGGTCGCCGCTTCGGATCTCTGGCATCCGGGGGTAATTGGTATTTCCGCCTCAAAACTTGCCCGGGAGCTGAACAGGCCGGTAGTTCTTATTGCCTGGGACGGGGACATCGGGCGGGGAAGCGCAAGAGGAGTTCCGGGAATGCCTGTTTATCCAATTCTTTTGGCAGCTATGGAGAAGGGCCTGCTTCTCAGATTTGGAGGACATGATCAGGCTGCCGGGTTTTCAATTGGCAGGAGTATGTATCAGGAATTCAAATTATTTGTTGAATCCCGTGCAGAGTCTCTTTACAGGGAGATGCCCGTTCCGATTCTTTATATTGATGGCGGGCTTGCTCCTGAAAACTGCAATGGTTCTGTTCTTCATGCCCTGGAGGAGCTGGGTCCTTTCGGTGAAGGTAATCCTGAGCCGGTCTGGATCACCCGGGGTGTGTATCCGATATCCTTCAGATCAGTCGGTCAGGATGGAAAACATCTTCAGTTATCTTTTCAGCACGAAGCAGACACACTGCGCGGAATAGGTTTTGGCCTGGGGCACAGAACATCAGAACTTAATCGCATGCTGGATATTGCATTTACCCTGTCTGCTGATTCCTGGCGTGGAGGAGATACTGTACAGCTTGTTATCAAGGATATTAAACCTGCCGCAAGGAGATTGAATTGAGTCTTTCAGAGAGAGTGACAGCGGTATTCAAAGATGGCAGTGCGGCATCTGTTATTCCCAGGTACACTGTTCGCGCTGAGCAGGTTGAAATGGCTTCTTCCGTGGCAGATCTTGTTGAGCTGGAAGGAATATCTGTGCTTGAAGCTGGAACAGGCGTGGGAAAAAGCTTCGCATATCTGATTCCAGCGGTTCTTTCCGGTCAGGCTTGTGTTATCTCAACGGCAACTCTCACACTTCAGGATCAGCTTATCAGCAAGGATATCCCCATGGTGGGGAGAATTCTTGGTGAGACCATTGACGCGGCGGTGTTAAAGGGCAGATCAAATTATCTCTGTCTGAGGAAATGGTTTGAGTGGGGAAATACGGTGGTTCCGGAGTTAAAAGAATGGGTGGAAGCCGGCAATGGAGATCTTTCACTGTCTGAAATCAGGCTTGACAGTGACCGGAAAAGGAAAATAGCTGGAGATGGTCTTGAGTGTCTGGGAAACAAGTGTCCTGAAATGCACCATTGTCATTACTACACTGCCAGAAACAAGGCCAGGAAAGCCCGTATTCTTGTGGTTAATCATTACCTGCTCCTGTGCGGTCTCGATTCAGGCGATTTGATTCCCGATGCCTGGTTTCTTGTTGTTGATGAGGCTCACAGTCTTGATAAAGCCGCTTCTTCCAGTCTGGGTTATTCCCTTTCAGAACCAATGCTTAACAGTGTATTCGATTCCATAATTCTCAGTGGTCGTACACCGGAAAAGAAAACTCCGCTTCTGGATAAAACCCGACTTATCGGCACAATGATTTCCGATCTGTCCGCATTTGCCGGAAAGGACGGCGAGGTGGAATTGAACGATATTCTTCCCAGTCTGCAGATCATTGCAGATGCCTCTTCATCCTTTCGCGGGGAGATAAGAGGAGAAGAAGATCTCGCAGGAGCATCTCAGGCTCTTAACAGTCTGGAGAAATCCATTCTTTCTCTTACCCAGGTGAATTCGACAAACTGGTGCTGTTACACAGAGAAAAACAGAAAACACCCTGTACTGCGCTGTGTTCCGGTTCACCCCGGTTCTCTGCTTCGCGATACACTTTACAGCAGTTTCCCTTCGGTTCTTCTTACCAGCGCAACTCTTTCGGCAGGAAATTCGTTTGCATACTCGGACTCCAGACTGGGAGTGCCTGTAGAGGCTGAGAGACATATATTTCCCAGTCCTTTTGATTATGCGAACCAGTCTGTTCTTGTTCTTCCAGAGGATCTTCCAGAGCAGAATGACCATGCGATGATTGCCGAATACGCATGGAAGATCGCCCGTGAAACCGCTTCTATTCTCGGCGGAAGAACCATGATTCTTTTTACCAGCTACAGAAACATGGAGCTTTGCCGTAATACCGCTGAAGGAAATCCTCTTGAGGGGATTCCTCTGCTGGTTCAAGGTAAGATGAACCGTTCCGCCATTCTGGAGAAATTCAGAGAAGATCCCAGAGCTGTTATTCTGGGTACCGCCAGTTTCTGGGAAGGAGTAGACCTTCCCGGAGAGCTTCTTCATTCGCTGATTATGGACAGAATACCATTCCCCAGTCCGGGTCATCCTCTGACAAGAGCAAGGATGACTGCTCTGGAGGAGCAGGGTGAAAGCAGCTTTTCCCGTCTTATGCTTCCTGAAGCTGCCATCAGGCTGAAACAGGGAGCAGGGAGACTTATACGTTCAGGTTCAGACACAGGCGCAGTTTTCATACTGGATCGTCGTATGGGAACATCCGGCTACGCGAAAATGTTACTGGCCTCCATGCCTCCCTTCAGAAGAGAAAGCCTTGAAGGTGCTATGAAATTTCTGAAGGAACAAGCTGGTCGTTCCTGAAGTATCACAGGAGAACGGGAGGATGTGATGGTAGTTATTCCAGGAACAGGTTTGTACCTTGGACTCAGTGGTATCAACGGGAAACCGGATGTGATTCCCGGGAATGCTATCTTTCTTAACCAGATTCACGGCAGTCGAATAGCGGTTAATCCCGCCGGTGGAGAAAATGCAGATGGTATGGTCATGGATCGGGGATATGGAATACCAGCTCTCAGGGTGGCGGACTGTCTTCCTGTGTTTGCGCTGTGGGATGATTACATCGGCGCGGCTCATGTTGGCTGGCGGGGGCTTGCCGGTGGAATTGTTGAAAACCTTATGGCAGCGGTTGATTCGCCGTTGAGATGGCTCGTGCCTGGACCATGTATATGCGGTGATTGCTATGCTGTTGGAGAAGAGATCCGTGAAGCCGTATTTTCGGGAGACCCCACAGGCGGGAAAGAGCATCCTGACGGCAGAGTTGACCTCAGGGGAAGCGTTCTCCGAAGAGTCAGGCGTCTGTGCGGTGAACAATTTCAATTGATTAATTTAGAAGAATGCACTTTTGAATCAACAAGCCTGTACAGTTTCAGGGGTAACGAAACCGACAGGAGGAATTTACTCTGGCTTGCAGAAATAGAAAGGGGTTAACATATTCGGCAGCTCATATAGTGAGACAGAATGTAATTCCCCCGAGAGGAGAAAAAATTGAAGAAAATAACTGTGTTGCTTTCAGCCATGCTCATGCTGTCCTGTTCCACTGCCCTTGCGGGAAATTCCGACGACGCGACAGCGGTCGGCATAATCCCCTTCGGATACAGTGACGACAACTCCCGCTGGATCAGCGGGAAACTCAGTGATTTCATTATAGACAATCTTGATTCCAGCGAAGATTTCGCGCCAATCAGCGAGAACAATCTAAATGACGCTTTTGAGGATATTGGATTTGATCCTGACCAGTTCCAGTACGGTGTTCCACCTGAGATGATTATTGAAGCCGGAGCTGAAATGGGTGCCGACCTGATAGTATTCGGATTCGTGGTTCCCGGTGGTGGAGATCAGTATCAGGTTCTCTGGAATATTGTTGTTGTTTCCAGTGGCAATACCATCTCTCCCCCCCCATCCATGGTTCAGAAGAACACTGATCCGGTTAAAGAACTTGCGGAGACTATTGTCTCTGAGATCAACAACCAGGTGGGAGCCCGGGCTGATGAATCTTTGAACATGGCGAGATACCACAGTGCCAACAGTTCATGGAACAGTGCTATTACTTCATATCTTCAGGTTCTTGATGTTGATCCGGAGCATACAGAAGCGATGAACGAACTTGCGGCTATATATCTGAAGAGCGATGTGGATTCAGTTGCAAGAGCCGAAATCATGTTCAATCTGGTCCTCGGTATTGATCCGTTGAATTCATCTGCATTGAGCGGTCTTGGAAATGTTGCCCTAAAAGGCGAGAATTACGAGGCAGCAAAAGATTACTTTAATCAGGCTATTGAGGCTGATCCTGATAACACAGCCGCTTATTCAGGTCTTGCCGGTGCTTACACGGCTCTTGGTATGACTGATGAGGCCATTGCAAGCTTTGAGTCTGCTCTTGCTGCTAATCCGGACAACCTTCAGGCCAGGTATGCACTTGGTCTGCTTTATGTTGAGCTGGGTAATTACTCCGAGGCAATTCCTCATGTTGAGGCTATTCTCGCCGTTCGCCCGGATTACACCAATCTTCGTCTTAAACTGGCGTCAGCATACGCAGAAATTAGAAATTACGGTTCTGCCGCCGATAATGCTATTATTGTGCTGGAACTAACCCCGGATGACACAGATCTGGCTCTTTTTGTTGCCCAGTACGAAGCCAGGGCAGGAAGAACCTCCAGCGCTGTTGACAGACTGAACTCGATAATTGCATCCAGCGGAAGCCGCCAGGCTTACCTGATGCTGGCTACCGTGTACAGAGACAGTGGGCAGCGCGGTGCTATGCAGGGTGTTTTCAACAGGCTTCACAGTGCGTATCCCGGAGATCCGGTGGCTAATTATATGGTGGGCGCATTTTACTACCAGAGTGGAAGCTCAAGGGCAAGAGTGAGTGAGCTTGTTTCTTCAAATATCGCCACATGGGAGAGCGCAATAAGCGAACTCAATTCAGCCATTTCATTCCTCAATCAGGTGACAGGATACAGAGCGAGCCAGGCACAGAACATGGTTGCTGCGGCACGCAACGCAATCAGTCTCTGCGAAGAAAAGATTGACAGGGTAAACCGCTATTCACAGTGATGAGTGGTTAAATAAATGTTATTAATGGGGGAGTTTAGCGACTCCCCCTCTGTGCTGTAGTAGAAAGGTATTTAAAGTGGAAGGTAGATTTCTGGACAGGGTGGTCATAACCGTTAGAGCCGGAAAGGGCGGAGACGGTATCGTGGCTTTCCGAAGAGAGGCCTATGTGCCTAAAGGGGGCCCCAGTGGTGGAGACGGGGGTAGAGGTGGACATGTATGGCTGGAAGTCAATCAGAAGTTGACCACCCTTGTGGATTTTACAAATGGTTCCATCTTTCGGGCCGAGAAGGGTGTTTCCGGGGGGAAGAATGATATGACCGGAGCCAGGGGAAAGGATCTTGTTCTCAGTATTCCCCCGGGCACGGAGGTATATAATTTTGATACCGGTGCTTTGCTTGCGGACATGACTGAACCGGGCCAGCGGATACTTATCGCAAGAGGCGGTGAACACGGTCTGGGAAATGCCAATTTTGCCACACCGGAGCGAAGAACACCTCGTATCTGCACCAAAGGCAGACCCGGGGAAGATCTGAAACTTAGATTTGAGCTGAAACTCATGGCTGATGCGGGTCTTGTGGGGTTTCCGAACGCAGGTAAGTCCACATTGGTTTCCAGGATCAGCGCAGCCAGACCAAAGGTAGCGGGATATCCATTCACAACTCTCAGCCCATCTCTTGGAGTTGTAAAGTTTACTGATGGTTTCAGTTATGTTGTGGCCGATCTGCC
>JAUVJW010000200.1 GCA_030596465.1 Candidatus Fermentibacteraceae bacterium
AAGGTTGGACATCAATTACATTCCACCTTCGTGCCGGAGTGGCGGAATGGCAGACGCGACGGACTCAAAATCCGTTACCTTTCGAGGTGTGAGGGTTCAAGTCCCTCCTCCGGTACCATCATTCTCGATGAATTACCAGTTTCCTCTGCAAGTGGTGTTCGTATACCGGAGCTGATCTGGCAGGAACCAGCAGACTGCAGTACTCAACCTCTACTCCAGGAGCATCCCCAAAGGCCGAATAAGGAGCCGCCGCAAAATCGACAACTCCAAATATCTCGGTCACTCTCCTACCAATGGAATACCTTCTGAATTACGGGATACCCGTAGTCCGCTTCCCCTGTGCAAACAATGAGATTCGGCAGGATTGCAGAGGTTCCGCGGCTGTGAGTATGACCACAGAGAACAGTCATGTGTTTGCCGGGATGGTTCTTCATCTCTTCAATCAGCACATCCCCAACGGCCTTGCATGCAAAAAATGGAAGCCAGTGCGCGTCGCAATAATCGCCTTCGTGCCATGCTGCCTCAGTAAAGGGAGGAACATGGGTGAGAACCACAACATGATCAGCAGACCTCAGAGCCTCTGGTAGCACCTTTCGGAAATGCTCTGCGGCTTCCTCCCCAAGCTGCTGAAGTTTATTGAAAAGTTCATTGCTGGAAAGTCCGGACAGCTCAGAGATTAAAAGAAAATCATTCAGCCTGACAGGGGAATTGTGATAATCGCCATAGCCGGCATCTCCCCAGCCATCATGCCCGATAAGAGAAGTGCCTTGACTGAAATTTACAACACCGCTGATGTTGAGCCAGTTTAAATGATGTGATTTCTTAACCATACCTGTTATGGCAGTCCTTGCACCGGAGATGGAACCGTTGTAAAAATCGTGATTACCGAGAACAAAGTAGATTGGCACTTGAAGTTCCTGCTCCATCTGCAGAAGAAACTCTTCCACAGTTGGCGCCTGTGCAATATCGCCTGATATAAGAATGGTATCCGCATTCTCTTTGCGTAACTCTGCCATAAAGCCGATGAAACTTGAATCGTTCAGAAATTCAAGATGAATATCAGTTAACCAAAGAGCCTTCACAGTAAAACTCTCTTAACGACTGACCTGCGAGACCGCCGAGGCCAGAAGGTTGATGCTTAAAGGAGGAGAAACCTTAACCATTTTCAAATCTCCGCCGTAATCAAAATCTTCACCTGTTACCAGCACAAGCCCAATTCCAGCGTCATCCAGCTCACCGGCCAACCCGGAAAGATCAGGGTCATCTGTAAACTCTTCGCAAACCACAAAGTGAAATCTTCCAGGATTCTCATCAAAGATTATCTGGGCACTTGCAGGTGATTCCATTTCAGTAACATGAAAACCTATCATCTCCAGCATTTCCTTTCCTGAATTCCTGGCGGATTCACTGGAAGCAATATACAAAACCGTTCTTTTCATCCCTGAACTCAACTGGGTTGTTATTGCCCTGATGGCTTTCCTTTCTTCATCCTCGGGAGGGAAAACCATGAGAGCCTGACCGCTTGGGTCCGCATACATTTTAAGTGGCCTGCATCCCTTCAACTCCAGCCTTTTATCTCCGCCGTTTCTGGAAAGAATTATTGCGTTCTCAACTACCCTTGCAGCATTAACTGGAGTAAATAAATCAGAAATAGATATACCTGAAACAACTTTATCACCTATTCCAGGAGGAAGTTCACCACCAAATTCCATTACTTGAAGATCTCTTTCAAGAGTTCCACCCGTAATACTGGCGAAAATATAGGCAGTCTTCGTTTCTGACAATGCCCTCTTAAACAGGTCAAAACTGGCCTCGGCTGTTCGACTTCCCCCAATAAGTGTAGAATCAATCAGAAGAATCACATCACCATTCCGTCCGCTCAATCGCACCTTCCGGTGAAGCAGCAGAACCGGAATGGAAACTCCACTGGAATCCTTGATAAACCCCTGAGCCGGATTTCCCGGTGAGACCAATGCAGTTTCACTGTTTGTTTCCATTGAGAGACCAACAGATTTCAATGTCTTACCAATCAGTGTAAATCTTTGTATACCAAATAGATCGAGAGCGTAGTCGTTCAGCTCCAGAACAACACCTTCATCAGAATCCAATACGATCAAGGCACAGGGAAGGTTCCTCATAATCACATTCTGCCCCTCTGCATCCGGCAGAAAAGCAGAAAGTTGAGGTTCATCAGAAACCCGTAATTTCGCCAGTAGCTCACGTACCGTCTCGCTCATTAATCACCTTTCAAAAAAACAACGACTAGCTAACTGTCTCTCCATTTTTCATCTGCGTCAAGTCCCTCATTGCAAGAGAGCGAACAGCAAGAGCAGCCGAAGCGGCAACAGCCCTTCTATCACCCCTCAGGAAAGACATAAGCAAACTTCCCGGAGAAACGCCTCCCCTGCGCGCTACCCACCCCAGGAAGGCACTAAGAGCCGATGTGCCAATCTGCTGCCCGGAATCAATTCTGTTTGCCACCCTGGCAATACAGGATCTGTCAGCAGCAAGCCCCCGGCTGTCCAGTAAAATCACAAGTCTCCGGAACCGATCCCCTGAAAAACTCCCCAGGCAGTTCCGTAACTCCGAAACGGTGGATTGGCTGAAGTCCAGAGAAAAACCTTCCAGAAATCTCAAAGCAGCGGTTATTGCCATGTCATCTTTCCCAAGTGATTTAATCGCTATGATCTCAAGCTTTCTTAGATTTGAATCACTCATCCCGGTAAGGTTGAGAACCCCTGGAATCAGCCCGTTCCGTCCAATGACTTCCCTTGCGGCGGCATCGGTTCCCACCGAGCAAAGTGCCTCGAAAGCCCCCCTGGCTGGAAAGTAGCCGGCAGTATCGCAAAGCCCCACCAGAAACCCGGCTTCTCCCTCGGGAGCCAGCATAGAAATACCGTCCAGAGCTGCCTTTCTTTCCCGTGAAGTATTTATTCCGGCGCCTGGAGCGTTGCCCGTGGCTCCCACTCTCAAAAAGCTGAGGCCATCGTGCCACCCTGCATATCCGATTCCCCTGAGAGCCGCCCTTCTAACCCAGGTTGATTCATCGTTCAGCATTGGTACGATCAACGGACCGGATTCTCTTCCCATAGAAATAACAAGACCCTCAACTGATCTGGTACGGACATGTGGATTTGAATCACTGAGAGCTTCTAAAAGAAGCTCTGTACACCGGGTATTACCTATATACCCCAGAGCCAGCGCCGCGCTTTTTCTGAGACTCCAACTGTATTGCCCTTTGAGTATTCCGGCAAGAATCGCTACCGCCCCCTCTTCCCGGAGAACGCCGCACGCTTCAACAAGAGCTTTTGTGTTCTCAACCCGGTATCCGGATTCAAGGGCCTGTTTAAGTACAGGAAAAACAGGTTCCGCAATCTGTTCGCCCTTAAGAAGTTTCTTGGTTCTGCCGGCTTTACGGGCAAGCGATTCCACGGTAACACCTTTTTCAGCTGGATCAGTAAATACCACCGCAATGTCAAGCATGGGAAGAAACCTGTAGCTGCCCTCTCTGTCAAATGTCTCTATGCCACCCAATTCTCTATCCCGGACTGTGTAAAACCCCGGTACGATACTCCTGAATCTCTGGCGAGCGTTCTCAATGCCGGTTGTAAAGCTTATGCCTTTTCCAACACAGACAAAATCATCGCCGCCTATGTGCCCTGCAAAGAAATCCGGAATAGATTCCTCCAATATTTGACCCAGCCTGCGAATTACAGAATCTCCCAGGGCAAACCCGTAGTAGTCATTGAAAGGCTTGAAATCTACAATGTCCACATAAGCTGCGATACCACCACCGCGAATCACCGTATCTTCGAGAATCGTCTGAATTGACAGATTTCCCGGGAGACCGGTAAGCGGGTTACGATCTGTCACCGGTCTGCTCCGGTATCAGACGCGTGAGTATCATCTCAGCAGTTACCAGATTTGCAGGCTGACGGTTG
>JAUVJW010000126.1 GCA_030596465.1 Candidatus Fermentibacteraceae bacterium
AGAATTTTGTTCCAATAAGGGCTCCTGCTACAATTGCACCGCCCGCAATTGCCGCCATGATCAGCAGAAGAAGTGTTGAAGCGAAAGAATTAGCCCCCCACTTGTAGATGAAACGGACTCTGGTAAGGTGTGTTCCCCATGCAAGAAGTGGATATCCTATGAAGCCAAGAATGGGAACTGGAATGCCGCGTATCAGGAAAACCATAACCAGCCATGCGGCTGTAGTAAGCAGATAAATCCAGACGGCGTTTCTGGCATGCGATTTGTACCAGCCCATCTGTTCTGCTATTTCCCCCAGTGATGTCCAGATGAACACTCCCCCGATTACTCCCAGAAATAGTTTATGAGTAAGTCCCCTGAGGGAAAGTGCTGTAGTAAGAGATCCGGCAGCCAGAGTTGCCAGAACAATAAAGAATATTAAAGGAAAACTGTTGAAGCGCTCCTTGCAACTGACAAAAAACCTTGCTCCGAGAAACTGAATCAAAAGAAAAACTGATACCGCGTAAAAAGAAAACAATAATGCCGATGTAACACTTGATCCCTGTACCGGCTGGGCGTTGACTGTCTGTGCCAGTATGTTAAATAATTCCATTGACTCCCACCTTTCCAGATGTGGGAAACTAAGTGAATTTTGACGATAGTCAACCCTGAGGGAGCGAGAGTACAATGAAGTTTGTTTCGGTGGTCTGGATTCCGTTTGTGCTTCTTCTGTTGTCCTGCGGAGATAGAGATATTTCCGCGATAACTTCTGATACTCAAAACAGGTATCAAATGTTACATCATGGGCCATGGTCTGTTCAGCACGATTCTCTGGATAATACAGTGATGAAGTCTGATCTTACTTTTATAAGCACTGCCGTTGCATCGCAGGGAGGTGCGGTTGATTCTCTAAATTACGGCAGTTCTCTTCCGGACTCACTCCGGTTTAACAAGGAGTGGTATGTTGGTGGTTCTGCTGTTCTGGTTTTTTCAGTGACAATTCCCGATCGCGGGGATGAACAACTTATCAGAAGCGCCAGGGCAGTTTGTGAGGGGGCTTTGATTGTGACTCCAGAGGGGCTCAGATCGGTTTTCCTTTCAGACAGAACAGGTACTGATATTGATACGGAACGGGCTTCCACCGCAGTTGAACCACCTCCGGATGTGACTCATCACCTTATGGTGTATTATCAGCACGACAGTACAGCCAGCAGCCTTGAGATAATTGACTCTCTGGTTGTGGATTTCAGTGAAAGCAATGCGGACTCAATGGCTTTTTCTTTCATACACAGAGATACCAGTTCGGTTATTTCGTCAACCGCAGGCATATTCAGAAGAGACAGTACTCAAAATCAGTACCTCTGTTTTGCGGATTCGTCAGGAGTGTATACCGGAGTATTTCGCAACCAGTTTCAGATCAATATTCCTTATCTTGACTCCCGGGGGAGAGTCAGTGTTCAGTCCAGACTTACTTCAGCATATCTGTCCGGAGATGGCTATTGTCCGATTTCAGCAGCACCGGCCCGGTATGTTGTTCGGATGTTTCTTCCTGATTCCATCTCATCCTGGACACCTCTTGAGAAAGGTGAAACCCAGGATGAATGGTATTCCGGTCCCGGAGGGATTGTGGGCGGGCTTCCCATCGCCATTGGTAATTACACAGAGAGCACGCTGTTTCCAAGGTATCGAATGCTGATTTTCGCAGGTTCTCCGATTTCTTCACTTGACAGCATTGCAGTGGAAAAAATAGCATCGGTATTGAGAAGCACCCTTGATTTCCCATCCGTGGAGTTCAGCTTTGTTGAAGTAATTAATCCCAGTGGTTCCGTTGTTACTTCAGCTTTCGGTGGAATGCTGTTCTCCAGAGGTTCTCTTGAGAGCCTGGCTGATGTTTCAGTGTGGGATGAAAATCTGGTAAACGGTGTTGTTCCTGCTGGCAGTGAGATTCTTATAGGGGCGGCAAAAGGAATTCTGGTACAGTCTCTCCAGTTGGATCCAGTTGTATCTGATATGCTGGCAGCATGGATTCCTTTAAGATATTACACCGCGAATACCGATAATGAGCCAGGTATTGCTGTGATGAGAAATGCGTATTTAAAATACTATCTTTTTAATACGGAAAATCTCGGCGGAAACGGGAATACGCCTGTTATCGCAGAGTATGCTCTGGGGGATCCAATGTTGAATGATTCACCACTGAGACCTTTTGTGGCAGGGGGTAAGGGTGTCATTATCATGGAGTATCTTAACTCTTTAAGAATGTTAAACCGACTGCCTTATCTGCTTCAGGATTTTACACACGCTTCCAGCGGTAACTTCTGGCTGAAAATTTCTTCCAGTCTCAGGGTATACAGAGGTACAGATAAATATGACCTTCTCAGAGCCCTTCTGTATCAACCGGGAATCCCCCAGATTCATGTGAAGTGGTGGGAAGAGGATGAAATGATTCTTATTGATATGAACGAAATTCAGCCGGGATTACCCTTCAACCTGGAATTCAGTGAGTGTCAAATAAATCTTACCGATACAACTATCACCAGAACTCTGATGCCCTCAATTGAACCGGGACTTCTGCAGTGTACTACTGATCCCGTGGGATATGGACATGTCAGTACAATTGATCTAAACTATACCGGCGTGATTCCCGCGGACATAATGTATACAAGGGTTTTCCCGGGAGAGTTGGAATGAAGCCATTCAGAGAAATCTCCAATCTTACCGCGTTGATAAGGAAATACAACCGTCAGTACTATACAGGAAATGTATCTGAAATAAGCGATGAAGAGTACGATGCCTTAATGAACAGGCTTCTCTTTCTTGAGCGGGAAAACCCGGAACTTCGCAACGATGATTCTCCTACTGCACGGGTAGGTTCCGCACCGCTGTCAAGTTTTTCCACAGTTACCCATGACCCGCCTATGCTCAGTTTATCCAATGTGTTCAGCAGGGAGGATTTTTTTGCTTTCCATGCCAGGATAGTATCGGAGCTGGAAGTCGACCATGTGGAGTATTCAGTTGAGCCGAAACTGGATGGGGTTTCCCTTTCTCTTGTCTACGAGAACTCTGTGCTTGTCAGGGCAGGCACCAGGGGTGACGGAGTCAGGGGAGAGAATGTTACGGAAAACGCAAGAACCATTCGCTCTATTCCTCTGAAATTGAATTCAGATAAACCGCTCAATGTGGAAATAAGAGGCGAAGTTTTTTTCATGATGAAAAATTTCCGGAAAATGAATCGGAAAAGGGAAGGAGTGGGAGAATCTCCATTCGCCAATCCCAGAAACGCCACCAGCGGGTCACTGCGTCAGTTGGACAGTGCTGTTACGGCTGGCAGACCCCTTTCCTTTATTGCATACGCTACAGGTCCGTATCCTCCTGGAATGGAAACACAGGAGGATTTCTTTAAGAAACTTCAACTGTGGGGTTTTATGGTTAATCCGCATAACAGAATCTGTACTTCTCCGGAACAGGTCACAGCTGTTTACGATAACCTTGTTAAAGCAAGGGCCGATCTTCCCATGGAAATTGACGGAATGGTTATCAAACTCAACAGTTTTTCTCGGAGAGAAGAAGTGGGCTTCCTCTCCCGTGCTCCCCGGTGGGCCACCTCATGGAAATTCCATGCAGAGGAGATGGCTACCACTCTGATTGGAATAGAGGTGCAGGTGGGTCGCACAGGCAGGCTCACGCCTGTTGCCAGACTTGAGCCGGTGCGGGTTGGCGGTGTGGTTGTCACCAATGCAACTTTGCACAATCAGGATGAAGTGATCCGAAAGGATGTCAGAGTGGGCGATATCGTTCTGGTGCGCCGTGCCGGTGATGTGATTCCCGAAGTAGTAACAAGTCTCCCGCCTGAAGACGGGATCAGAGGAGAGGTGTTCCGGATGCCGGATGAATGCCCCGTCTGCAACGGCCCTGTCGTGCAGCCGGAGGGTGAGGTTAACCTGTACTGCATTAACCCCTCCTGCGAAGCCAGAATCAGAAAAAGTCTTGAGCACTGGGCCTCAAGAAAGGCTCTTGATATTGAGGGGCTGGGGAGGAAACTCTGCGAGCAGCTTGTTGATGCCGGTATGGTAAGATCCATCGCGGATATCTACAGCCTCAACTATCATGAACTCACCGCTCTTGAAAGAATGGGTGAGTTGAGGGCGACAAATTTGTTTGCTGCATTGGGAAAAAGCAGGAAAAGTTCCCTGAGCCGTTTTTTAACAGGTCTCGGTATTCCGGGAGTGGGCGAGGTGGCCTCCCGGGATACAGCAGCGGAATTCAAAAACCTGGAAGCCCTTGGAAATGCCACAGAGGAAGAACTGACAGCAGTAAAGGGAATAGGCCCGATCACCGCTTCATCTATAAGAAGATTTTTCACAAATCCTGTAACATCCGCAGTGGTCAATCAATTGATTAAAGCCGGTTTTTGCCCGATTGAGGAAAACACTGACAGGGGTACATTTCTGGAGGGCGAAACCATTGTTTTTACAGGAACACTTGTGATGCCCAGACAGAAGGCGAAACAACTTGCAATGAAAGCCGGAGCAAAGGTAACAGGCACCATCACCGGTAAAACCACAATTCTGGTCGCGGGAGAGAATGTCGGTTCAAAGCTGAAGAAAGCAGAGAAACTCGGCATAAGAGTGGTGTCTGAAGAGGAGTTTCTTCATTCGATCTCCCGCTGAAGAATCTGCGAGATTCGGAGAGCTTCCATTCTCGTATGTACAGAGGTACTGATCCTCTGGAATTTCAGGAACCGGCCAGATCATGCCGGGTATCATCAGAATGATTGCCGTGATGGATATTTTTCTTTCTTTCTCCAAATGGAAAGTCAGCGCCGCATCATGTAATGCGGCGCTGTTGATCTGTATCAGTTCTTTGCCTTGAAGTTGTTCATGAAGTCAACAAGGGTGGAAACTGATTCGAAGGAAACCGCATTGTATGTGGAAGCGCGGCATCCGCCGACTGAGCGGTGTCCCTTTAGACCCAGGAGATTCTTCTCTGCACCTTCGGCGATGAACTTTTTTTCCAGTTCTTCGGTTGGAAGACGGAAAGTAACATTCATGAAGCTTCTGCTGGCAACATCCTGTACATGAGGCTTGTAAAAGCCGTTGCTGTTGTCCATGGTTCCGTAGAGAAGATCGGCTTTTTTCTTGTTCAAAGCAGAGATACCCTCAAGGCCGCCGTTTTCAAGTATCCACTCCATCACAAGACCAATAACGAACACAGGAAGGCTTGGTGGTGTATTGAACAGGCTGTCCTTGGCAATGTGGGTTCTGTAGTTGACCATTGTTGGGATGTCTTCTCTTGCCTGGTCAGCAAAGCTTTTCTTTATGACTATTGCTACGGCTCCAGCTGGTCCGATATTTTTCTGAGCGCCTGCGTAGATCATGCTGAATTTACTGAAATCCATGGAATGTGAGAGGAAATCGCTGGACATGTCGCAGATATGAGGTACATCGCCTGTGTCAGGGAAACTCCACATTTCAGTACCGTAAATGGTATTGTTGCTGGTGGTGTGAACATAAGCGGCGCCAGGGGTAAGATTAAACTCTCTCGGGATGTAGGAGAAGAGTTTGTCTTCACTTGAAGCGGCAATATTAATTTTTCCGAAATACTTCGCTTCCTTGATGGCTTTTTTAGACCATACACCTGTATTTACATAGTCAGCGGTCATACCTTCTTTGAGGAAGTTGAAAGGAATGTGAAAAAACTGTGAACTTGCGCCGCCGCCAACGAACAGTACGGCGTATTCTTCCGGGTTGAGCCCCATAATCTTTAACATGTTGTTCTGAGTATTCTTGAACATCTTATCGAAAGGCTTGGATCGGTGGGATATCTCCATGACAGACATACCCTGTCCGTCAAACTCGAGAACTCCCATTTCTGCTGTTTTTTTTACCACTTCGCAGGGAAGTGCTGCGGGTCCGGCAAAGAAGTTATGTACTCTGCGAGCCATTACTGCCTCCATTTGTCTTAAGAACCATTAATTGTAAGAATCTGCCACAGGGCAGGTGAACACAGGAACCATACAGAAAGAACCACCGTTATTGCAATAGCAGATTATCTGTTAGCCCGGATCCATCACAAGTTTCTTGCTGCAATACCGTATCTCGCTGCACAGCCTTCGTTATACTCCTGTCGCCATCCTCAACATACTGCAAGAGTATGCCTGCGGGGTCGCCAGTCGTATGCCTTGGCTGAAC
>JAUVJW010000123.1 GCA_030596465.1 Candidatus Fermentibacteraceae bacterium
AAATGTTATCGTACCGCTCGCTTCACAGCGACCCCATCGTCCAATGGTAAGGACACCGGCCTTTCACGCCGGCAATACGGGTTCGATCCCCGTTGGGGTCGCCATTTTTTTTGCACAGATACATCATACCGCTCGGAATGTGTTATTTTCATAAATGACAATGAGTTGACCCTTATGCATATTGCGGTGGAGGTTGATAATGGGAATTGCAAACTCAATCGTAGAGAAACTCAGGGGTTACTGCCGTGCCCGTGGCATCAAGGTCATGTATCTGTTCGGTTCCTATGCCAGAGAAGAAGCTACTCCCTTAAGCGATATCGATCTTTTGATAGAGTTTGAGAGGGACCTTCAGATCAGCTATCTTGACCTTCTTGAAATTAAGTACGACCTTGAAAACATAACAGGCACCAAAATCGATCTTGTTGAACAGGAAGCCATTGAAAATCCAATCCGCCGCAAAAGAATCATGGAAGAAAGAGTGCTTCTGTATGCTTCCTGAGAAAAGAATACAGGTAATTGAGAATGCCTGGCTATTTTTCTGCCCAGCTGTCTGCTATGGAAGCCTCTGCAACAACAGGAACATCTTTCATATATCTGGAACCGGCTTCTTCCATTGTGTTTTTCAGTAACAGCGCGGTTTCCTCTGCTTCTGATTCATCACACTCCAGCACGATCTCATCATGTATCACAGCTATTATGGATGTATCTGTGTTCTTCAGTACCACATGCAACATACCCAGTGCGTTTTTCAATATGTCCGCAGCGCTGCCCTGAACCGGGGTATTGTAACGAATAGACATTCCAGATTCTCTGCTGTATGTGTGTTTTCTGCCTGCCAGTGTCCTGGAAGTACCGGGTTTGTTCTTCTGCAGATCTTTGTGCCAGGAATCTAATCCCCTGTATCCCGCAAAGAATCTTTTCTTAAACAACTCTGCCTCATCCATAGACATTTCTACACCGTATGTTTCAAGTGCATAAGCTTTCAGACCTGCAACTCCCATGCCGAATACCAGGCCGAAATTCACTGCTTTTGCTGCCTGTCTCTCTTTCTTCGTGATCACCCCTATCTGTTTTTGAAGAACCAGTGCTGCTGTCAATCTGTGAAGATCCTCACCATTCCGGTATGCCTCTATCATTCTGGGATCACCTGATATCTGTGCTATCACCCGCAACTCAATCTGCGAATAATCCGCAATTATCATTTTTCTCCCCGGTGGTGCTGCAAAACACTCACGGAAAGCCTGCCCTCTGGGAATCTGCTGAATGTTTGGCCCGCCGCAACTCATACGCCCGCTCCATGCTCCTATCTGGCTGTAGTGTGGGTGCAGCCTTCCGGTGGATCTGTTTATCTGTCTGGGTATCGAACGCAAAAAACTTGACAGAGCCTTGGATGCTGTTCTGTATTTCAACAGGGAAACAACAATTGGATGCCGGCTGTAATGAGCCAGGCTGTGTTTCGACGTGTTCTCTACATCTATACCGTTATCATTCAGCATTTTCAAAACCTGTTTGGTGCTGTTTGCGTTATGCCCATAGCTTTTATGGTGGCCAAACAGATCTAATTGCACTGCGGGAAAACCAATGAAGGGATATAATTCTGCAAGAGCCTCAGTCTTTGCCTGTTCTGTTTCCAGGCGCAAGACAGACCATTTCTTCCTGTCCAGATAGATCCCGTCATATTCTATTGATGCTACTGCATATACACAGGCAAATTCCAAACGGGCAACTTCAATCAGATGGTGTTTCTTTATTTCGCCCAATAACTGATGTCTCAACTCTAGCAATATCTCCGCATCCTTTGCGGCGTAATTCAGTTGATTTGTGGATAACTGCAGGGAAAAATCACTCTTCTGTTCCTCTTTAGACAAGAGCTGGCCCAGGTAGTGCTCTGCAAGAGAAGCCAGCCCGGCACTTCGCGGGCCGCCGGATGTTCTAAGCAGCCTGGCTGCAAGCATTGTATCGAAGATCCATCCGGAAACTGAGATATTTTCTGATCTTAAGAACTTCAGATCAAACTTGGCATTCTGAAATATCTTTATCGACTGTGATGTAAGTATCGCAGAGATCTTTTCTGCTGCCTCCGGTAAAAGCTTAAAACAGTCAAAGATCACTGTTGCATTGCCTTCAACGGCTATTTGAATTAATCTTAGTCTTGAAGTGTGAGGATCCAGCCCTGTTGTCTCTGTATCCACCGCTATTATCTCTGCCGATAACAACTCTGCAGATACAGCATCAAGCTGATCCACCGAATCGATCAGTACCCATTTCTTCATTGCATAGATCCATCCTGAAGATTTGTCTTGTTATATAACTATGAATCAATTCAACTCAAACTGAATTTTTCACTTCCATTCCACAACTATTGAAGCAAACCACCTGTGCAATTAGTATCTTACATAAAATGCTGTTTGTATTTCAGAAACAAAACCGTTAAACTCGAGAGGAAAACATGCAGGTTGATTTCAGTATTCTTCCTTTCTCTCCCGATTCAGCAGGCCAACGGGAGATCAATGCGTGGTATGTTCTCAAAACTGCCATGCGACGCGAGGTTCTTCCGGAAGACCCTGTGTTCTCCTGTAACGAACTTGTTCAGAACAGACTGGCTTTCGATAACATCTACGAATCCAGAGACTGGGTAGCCTGGGATTCTTCCGAAGACGTAATGTTAGGCCACTGCATGGCTTACACTTCCAGAACGCTATTGAACAATAAAACAGCCATATTCGCCATTGATGTTCTCAGATCTTATCGGTGCCAGGGACTGGGAAATGCATTCCTGCGATTAATTACAAAGGCAGCAGAAACCTCTGGCAGAACTCTTCTACGGGGTTACTCCAATGATCGGTGCGCAGCCGGAGCAGCTTTTCTTGAAAGGGTTGGAGCTGTGGCCGTTCTGAAGAGTCATCAGAACCGGTTACTGCTGAAAGATCTGGACCGAAGTATTATCCAGCGGTGGTTGGATCTTCCCGATGAATCCGCCTTCAAGATAACTGTAAAAGAATGGAGAGGCGGAATCCCTGAGGAACACCTTCAGGAAATCACTGACTTCTACCAGACAGTTTATGACGCAGAGCCTCAAACCGAAGGATCTGAAAGAGAAAGATACCGATACACTCCGGAAAATGTACTCCTGGGTGAAAAGAAATGTCTTGCAGGGGGCAGAAAGAGGATCATCGTCTATGCAATGGCTGATCACAACAACAAGCTGACAGGCCTCACCGAAATTACCTGGTCGCCTTCCCGGCCTTCCATTCTTTCTCAGGGATACACCGCAGTGCTGCCTGACTTCAGAGGCAAAGGCATCGGGAAAAGGCTTAAGGCTGAGATGCTTGAAAGAATTCTGCGTGAGCTGCCACAGGCAGAATTAATTCGAGCCGGGAATAATAACTCTAACAGCGCCATACTTAATATCAACACCGAGCTTGGGTTCAGACATTTCACCGCCACAACCACCTGGCAGGCGACAACAGAAACTGTTAAGAAATACCTGGCCTCGAAAGATGAATAACTAACCCGGATCCATCACAGTGTATAAGCCCGGAGGAAGAAAAGTTACATCCAACTGCTGATGAAATATTCCCGAACCCTCTCTGCTATAAACTCTTCTTCCGCCAATGCTGTAAATATCCAGTGAGATTGTTCCTGCACAACCGGACTGGATGGTGATTCCCTCCTGGTTCCCCGCTGGAGATGTATGTCAGGTGATAATAGAACTCTCAGGGAATTGGAAGCTGACTATTCCCGAATGAAGAAATACAGCCCGAAACCGCCTTTTGAAATCAGAGCAATGCACACCAGAGCAATGATCCATTCTGCAGTTGGGTCATATTTACGCAGCAACCCATACATACCGAAGAGAGATATAAGAATCACTCTCCATGTATATAAAACTACTTTTCTCTCTAAGTATTCTTCTCGTTCATCAGGTTTGTAACCCCTGTCGATAAAAAATACTGATATGAATAATGGCAAAGCTGAAATCCCCAGAATGTAAAGGTAATGGCCGTTTACAAGTATATTCTTATCCCAGAACAAACTCAGTGCAGCGAATAGAATCCCATTGCCAAGGTTAACTGCGGACCCTAGAATGTTGTTCCCCTTTATTGATTTCATATCACTCTTCCTCCTCAAGCTTGAACACCTCGTCAACAGGTACTTCAAAAAACTCTGCTATTTTCAACGCCGTAACAATCGAAGGGTTGAATTTTCCACGTTCAATTGAATTCACAGTCTGCCTGCTGAGGCCTACCCCATCCGCAAGGTGTTTCTGACTGATTTCTTTCTCCGCACGGAGAATCCGGAGCCTGTTCTTCAGTCTCATTTCAACTCCCTTCTCCAAGAATGTAGCTTATCATAGACATAGTGTCAAGCCTTATAGACATTATGACTAGTACGCGCTACACCGGTTAGCACGTGATGTTTCTATTGAGGGATTACACTCCGTATCAATATCTTCCGCTGGTGATAACCCTGGACTCGCCGCTTGAGGGTCACAGCAATGCGATAAATATTTAGGAGACAATAAATAACCATCCGGGTTCAGATCACTGGCCTGTGCAAACCATCCTTAAAGCTGTACTGGAAGAAGAGGTATTCAAAACTGCAAAGTAGATGCCGGGTGATACAACTGCCCCACTTTGATCAGCTCCAGACCAGACGGCCTGATGGTCACCTGCTGTGGCATGAACGCCATCCTGCAGGGTAGAGATCTGTCTGCCGCTCACATCGTATACATGCAGTGAAACTGTTTCATTAAATGCGAGGCTGTAGCTGATAACGGCATTTGATGTAAACGGGTTTGGCGATATCCTGAAAAAGAACATACCCGGCTCAGCCCCCTGGTTGACACCGGACGGGTCGTAAATGTACTGCACGTATTCAGGATGATCTATGAAGGGATTCCGGTTGTTCTGAATGTCATAAACCGCTTCATTGCGGTCCAGTTCCTTATCGCTTACGGGATCGCTCTGGTGCCAGCCCATAAGCAAATCTACTGCCCAGTCTTCAAGGTCGGCACCGTCGGTCATGGCGCTTCCCGGCCAACTGCTGTCCTCTCCCTTGTATCTGGTAGCCATATAGAAATAATTTCTGGCGAAATCACCTTTGTATGTGTCGATGGGTTCAAAAGCCATTCCAGAGTAACCGGGGGTTACAGAGTATCCCAGTCGGCTGCCGTTCTGCGATACCCAGGTGGTACTTCCTACTTCCGCATAAGGGTAGTTGCTTCTTCGGTTGTTTACATAGATATCTGTGGGAACTATCTGGAACAAATCGGTGTACATTGGTGACACATTCCCGCCGAACCAGCTCTTGGGCCAGGAGTGCTCTCTATTGTAGCCTTCTCCCTCCCCGCTGGCGGAACCGCCTTCATCATAGCCGAGCCTGTAGTTGAAGTTAGAGTACATATCCCAGACATAGTACTCGTTACCATACTTGTCATCGGTGGTGTAAAATGCTTCCCATAGATAGTCATAGCTTTTTACTGTGTGATTATCAATGATGTTATGAAGAGCCCACTGCAACGCTTCCCCGGAAAGCCCCTGAGCGGAATCGTAGTATCCGGGTGGAATTTGTGCGGTGGAAACCAGCGGGAGAAGAAGAGTAACAATCAGTGCATATCTTTTCATTGCCATGGGACGCCTCTCGTTCATGCCATTGGTAAAGTTTCTTCGTTGCAATAATAGCACCAAAGCACGAAAATTACAAAGCTGATATCTGCGGTACTGTCAGGGAAGAGAATACTCTGTGATTATTGGCGATTTTTCACCGGATCCGCTTGCCAGTTTAAGCAGACAATCCTTCAGGGTGAAGAGATTCAACGGTTTATGCAGAAGGGCGGAATAGCCCTCTGCCTGAAATGCGTCAATATCTCCTGGCTTTATCTGAGAAGAACACATTATCAGATCTGTTCTGTCACCTGTTACACTGCTGCGCATGATGAGTTTTGCCATTATTAGTCCATCATTTTCGGAAGAATCACCATCTAGAATGGCGATCTGAATCGGATCACCACTCTCTGCAGCCTTTTTGAATACAACAAGAGCAGCAGCACGATCCGCCACCGCAAGAACCCGGCAACCCATGCTCTCAAGCATTTTTAGATATACACCCCGCAACTGTCTGTCGTTCTCCATGACCAGCACATGAATATCTTCCAGTGTAATTTCAGGTGTCATTTTTTCAGAAACACGCCTTTCGAGAGGTATAGTCAGCCAGAAAGCAGAACCGGTGTCAGGAATATCTTTACCATAAAATTCTCCACCAGTCGCCAGAGCAAATTCTCTGCAGGCTGCAAATCTTTTATCAAGCACAGGTAAATCTTCATTTGTAAAGAACTGACC
>JAUVJW010000023.1 GCA_030596465.1 Candidatus Fermentibacteraceae bacterium
AAAAAAGAAGGCAGGTAATTGTCTTGCAGATTGCCATACAAAAATCTATACTCATGCAGCAAGGCGTGATTAGCAGCAATAATGCATGATAATGATAGACAAACACACTGGCAAGAATTATGCTTCTTTAGATAGAGTACGAACGTTTAACCCGTTCTCTTGAAAGGAGAATACGATGAAGAAAGGTTTCACCCTTATTGAGCTGATGATAGTTGTGGTTATCATCGGTATCCTGGCGGCAATCGCCATTCCCAAGTTCAGTGATGTTTCCGAGAGTGCCAAGAGAAATGCCTGCCGTGCCAACATCCGCACAATTGCCGGTCAGGAGACCATTCATTTTGCCGGAAGTAACGCATACACAGCTAGTTTGAATGATCTCGGAATGTCCGGCGTTATCTGCCCATCAAGTGCCGACTATGTAGTGGCTGCTACAACATCCACATATTCTATTTCCTGCCCAAATGCTCATGGAGAAATTATTGATGGTATTCCCAGTTGGCATGATTCCGGTATATAGAGCATAGTATGATTTAAGAAAAAGGCGTCCGCTTGCGGGCGTCCTTTTTTGTGTGCGCCGGGCATGGCACGCAGCGCCAATAACCGGCAAGCGAAAACTGCATTGCCTGTGATCCAGGGGTGTCCCGGCTGAAAGCCGGAAAACCGCACTGCCTGTGATCCAGGGGTGTCCCGGCTGAAAGCCGGAAAACTGCATTGCCTGCGATCCAGGGGTGTCCCGGCTGAAAGCCGGAAAACTGCATTGCCTGCGATCCAGGGGTGTCCCGGCTGAAAGCCGGAAAACGAACCGGGATGTGACTTTGGAGGGTGCAAGTCCTTCCGGAGGCCGTGATGGCCTGAAGCAATGGCTCATTAATAACTGGTACAGGGATAGCGAGACCTATTCAGTCTCCTGCCTTTATTCACCGTTTCACGGAAACATCAACGATGGAGTGCCTTCCTGGCATGATTCCGGGCTGTAATCAGATATTAGGAGAATTGTATTTACAGACCAGGTAGCCCCCTGAAACAGTTATTACCGGTTCCAGTATGTCGTTGTGACCAATGTGGTCAAGGATTACAAGTCTGTTTTCCATGTTCATTATGCAGGGATCTCTTCGGTAAAAGGTAACATATTCTATATTGGCAGCATCCAGAATCCGGCATTCTTCCGCCAGGGTATTGTCAAGGTACAATGGTTGAGTTTTTGGATGTCTCCAGCCGATGTAGATCTCATGATCGTAGAAGTACCTTTTTTCTTCGTGAAGAGAAAGAATAACACTTCCTTCTGGATGTGCGCTATTAAGCCACATATGAGTCATACCCTCTGAAGAAGACATAAGTATCTGGTAGCCGAATGATGTGTCCCATTCACCGGTAAGAACAGATTTTGCTACGGTATATCTGTAATCTGCAGGAAACTCCATTCTTACAAACAGAATAAATCCAGGTACAACAAAGGAAACGAGACAGACAAAAGCAAGAAAGATCGAAGTGAATCTTGAGTACGATTGCATTGCCTTAACGCCCATCAGAGCAACAAAGGGATAGATCAGAATAGAGTATTTTGCACCCCACCACGGTGGCCAGAGAATTACAATTGCCACAGCAAAGTATGCGAAAAGAGGCAGGAACAGCAGCCAGCTCCGATCTTTTTTAAGAAAAGAAACTGCTAACCCTCCAAGCAGAAGCAGAAGAATCCCCTCCATGCTGGTCATGAAAATTCCAATGTGCTTTGCAATGGAGTAATTTGAAGAGGCGTGTATCTCGGAGTCTCTATCGTTGATGATTCTAATCTCTTCAGGTATGGGAATCAATTTCCATTCGTCTTTTACCATGAATGAAAACTGGTTAACGGGATACGTCGGACTTCCAGTGTGTATCATAGTGCGAACGGCAAAGATCAATGGGACAATTGAAATGAAAAACAGAGATATTGCATTTTTCTTCCAAGAGGTGCTATAGAATTGATATATCTTGTAAAGAACAAATGGAATAAGAATAAGAAGTGTTGTCTGCTTTGTTGCAAGAGCAAGCCCCATAAATAACCACGAAGAATACTGGCTTGATTTCCGCTCTCTATTTTCCCGAATAGCAGCCGCCAAAGCAAGAGTAGTGAACAGAATGGCAGCGGTATCGGTCTTTGCAAGGGAAGACCAGTAATAAAGCATGGATCCCAGGAGTACAATAATTGCAAGAGGTATCCGGAATTTCTTTTTAATCCGGATAATCTGCATACTTCTAAAAAGGGCGATAAATAGCAGCGTCATCTGAAAGACCTGTAGAACACTGAGTTGATCCATCCTGTCTGAGGATAAAGAGGCAGGCCACACTGATATCATCTCGTAGGTCAGAGGAAAACCAGAGAACGCTGTTTCCTCAAGCCAGTATAATTTGCCGCTGTTAAGCCATCTATCCGGCTGAACCGCATATGTGATTAGTGGATCATCAAATTGCAGATTGGGCATAGAAGCATAGGTGAGATTCAAAGTGATAACACCCAGTAGCGCTGTCATGCCAATGAGTTGAATAACTGATAGCCTATGCGATATCTTTATATTTTTAGCTTTTCGCATTAGCAGAAGCATTCCGGGGACTGCAAATAAAAGAAGCAGAACAGGAGTGACAGTTCTGTTCATTATTCCAAATATTGACAGAGGAATTTCAAGTAAAACTAAAAACAGAATACCGGAAATCTCTTTTGGAAGAAGGTGAAAAAACTTTCTAACAGGGAGAATCATCTCTACAATATGCCCGGCACCGTAAAAAGCTATCCAGACAATTGTAACTCTAATCAGAGTCTGAAAAAACGCTAACGGGCTCATCCAGTCAAGCATCTGTTCTCCTTAATTATGGGAAATTAAAACCGAAATCAAGGTTTAAATCGCCCAGAATGAAAAACCCTGTAAGGCTGTCAACATCGTTTGAGGAGAAGGTTCTGCCATCCTCATCCGTAAGAACTACAAAGTCGATAGGAATGTTATGACGGATATATACTCTGTCCCATGTGTTCAGGGGGGAAGAAGAACAGTCGAGACCGTCCAGCAGATAACCATCGGAAGAAAATGCTTCAACCAGGATAATTTTACTTAGCAGAATTGAGTTGACTGCCCATGAGCCCGCTTGAGAATTCGAGTAGCCGATTTCATCTCCATTTCTAAAAAACAATACTGGAGTGATCCAGTAGATACTGTCAGGGGTTGCAGTAGAGGCAGTAAAAGGAATGGAGATGTTTCCTTTAGAATCCATTGCAGTTATCTCGACTGTTTCACCTGAATCAGTCCAGACGCTAAGGATTTCAGATGGCAGAAGTATGTTGTTTCTCATCAGATTGCCAGTAGGGCTGTAATTGCCGGCAAGCTCAATGGAAATAACTGGAACATCTGTTGAGTTTGCAATATTCAGGGGAGTAGAGCCATAGATACGATTGAAAATTCCACCAAACTCTTTCCCTGCAAGAGACACTTCTATTGTGTCTGCCGATAATTTCGGTGAATATCCACCCAGTGAATAGAGATCGCCGGAATCAGTTTCCCAATAGATACGATTGATGTAAATATATGGGAGTTCGGTGCTGTACAGCGAGTTAGAACCATCAGATGAGGAAAGTGATGCCGTATGAAGAACAGTGGAGCCGGGCAGTATATAATGCATGCCTGCTATATCTTCAGAAAGAAGATTTCTTATATAAACAGTGGTACTAACGGTGGAATCAGGCATGGTAAAAGAAAACAACAATAGCGCATTAATCAGGAGCATGTTACATCCTTTTCTGGAGATTTACCACCGTGCTGGACGAAGACAATATACTGACTTCCAGTTTGATGCAGTAGTGTTAACAGGGCAGGATGTATCAGAAGGAAGCAAGGCTTTTTACTTTGGTCAGACGGGAAAACTTCAGGAACATGCTGCTACGAGGATTTATTTTTCTTCAGTATCAAGGCTGTGAGAAAAACAATCAACTCGCCCAGCACGAACCATAATCTGCTTGTTACAGCAATTGAAGCAGCCAGATCTCCGTTCAGCCCCAGGGCTTCACAAGCACCTGCAATCACGGATTCCCTTACGCCGATTCCACCCGGTGCGATAAGCACAATCATTCCTGCACACACAGCGAGGGGGAAGGTAAAGCTGAATATTGGTGAAACAGGAATTCCCGTGTTAGTGGATGCTGTCAGAAAATAAAAGCCAACGCTGATTGAGAGCCAGTATGCAAAATGCCACGGAAGCAGTTTGAGAATATGATGAGCAGCAGGCATCTGAATATCAATTGGTCGGTGAAGCATTTTCTCAGCTGCTTTTTTTATGAGAAGGAACGCTCCCGGGTGAAAAAGAAAGACAACCAGAGCTGTCCACAACAGAGTAACCGGAATAACTCCGCTGATGACTGAACCCGTCTCAAGTATTACAACTGACCCCAGAGCGAGTCCTGTTACAATTGCCAGTATCTGATCCGTCAGCGCCGCAACGGACATAACTGCAATTGAGAATCCCTTCTTTTTATTCAAGTAGCCGGTTTTCCCGATTATCATAAAAACTTTGCCAGGAATGTACTTTGAAAAAATGGGGATTCCCACCGAGATTATGCATTCTTTGATTGAAGCATCAAGCCTCATTGACCGAAGCACATATTTCCAGCGCATGGACAGCAGGAAAAAAGACACAAGAAGAAACAGTACAGATACAACGGCAGAGAATAGATGAATTTCACCCGGCAGGGTCATTTGACCGTTTCGGAAAAGCTTGTAGAAGAGGAAAGCCAGTGATGAGTAGACAAGCAGATTGAACCAGTGTTTCTTCAGCATAGGCTGTAATCGAATTTTTTCATTTTATCAATACAGTGGTGCCTGAGGAAGGAGAAATATTTCTCAGCGATCTCTTCGGGTTTTTCTTTCTTATTTGAGGTATTTTTCGGTATACTCAGCCACTTGGCATTTTCACTGCTGTTCAGTTCAGAGAATCCAAGAAATATTCTTATGGTGTTCAGGGTTGTGTTGGCTATTTGCGGATCAGAGGAAAAAAGATTCTCGAATTTAACCAGAAGGTAGTGATTCGTTGCTTTTTGTTGAGCAATTATATTGTTTACTAGACACCATCTTAGAAACAGTATCTCATAAGGATCAGTTATTGGATGGTGAATATTTTCCAACCAGAACGGTATATGTTTGGCAGTAAACACCTTATGCCCTTTCCAGAAGCCATGACCCATGTGCGAGATTGCATAGTTGACGGGATGTCTGATTAAATGCACAATTCTGATGCCATCAATCTTAGTGTTCAAAGAAGGTATACATCCGAACAGGAAATTGCTGGATTCAATATAGTGTTCTATTGCTTCATCTGACAGTATTGATTTTCGAAAAAAAAGGTATAGAGTACCAGCCAGATTTAACCCGATTTTCTTCTGTATTATCAGATTTGAGAGAAATTTGAAAATCCTTGAAGGGTGTGGTTCGTGAAGACACAGAGTGTTCGGACAGGTTGCCGTGAGATAGTCCTTGAAAAACATGGTTCCTGTTCTTCCGGTGGATGTGATGAGAGAAACATTAGTTTTACTGCTCATAAAAAGAAGACCTCCAAAGATGATATTTTCTCGAATCATGAACATATGATACATGTTTTCACCCCTGAAACCAATATCGATTGTGTGCAGCTTCACAAAATGTCAAGTGATTTTCTTCCGCAACCAGGAGCGTGACCGACAATGGGAGTCAGTATCAATATCAGTATCATAATCTTTCCAATATTTGATACGAATTGTAAAGCAAAACACTTAAGGCGAGGGTCGCAATCTGTCCAGAACCTGTTCAGCTCAACCCACGGGATTTATTAATGTGAAGACACGAATTCTCCGGTATTTTCATTTCGTCGCGTTTGTCCAGGCAGTACTGTCTGGCTGTATAATCAAAGAGATTCTTTCTCTGGCATACTAAATATCTTCCTGGTAATACCAGCAGCCGTCAATTTCTTTGATCGTGCAAGTTGAATTGGTATAGTTTTGATGGAATAATTGAAGCAGTTGATACTTGAACTGGAAAAAGTTGACATGCAAACTAAAAGTGTACCGATACGGTCTTTCCTTTGGCACAACTACAATCAGTCGATTCCTGGCAACCCTTTTGAGTTCCTTTACTGCTTTGGATACATCACGGATATGTTCAAGGGTATGAGTGCAGGTTACTGTGTCGAATTCATTCTCTCCAAAAGGAAGATTCTCGATACTCGCCTTTCTGAAATCGATTGGAGGAAGGTTTTTAATCGTTTTCGGGTCGATAAGTATATCGCATGCGGTGACACTGTACTTCTTGCTCAGTTGTTTCGCAAGAACGCCTTTACCACACCCAACATCAAGGAGAGATCCTCCTGAAATATTTGTTTCAATTTCCCGGATCATTGATCTGCCTAGATCTGTATCGTTTTCCTTAATTTGAACTGAGCTTATCCGAGAATAGATATCCGAAATTGATTCATCTGATATTGAGGCAACTTGTTCTTTAAAATTGAAGAAATAGTGAGCCTTCCTGCCAAAAACAACTTTGAACGGCAGCCACATAAATAATTTGTTATCCCGAAGTATTGGTGGTAAACACTCATCCAGTGTAAACTTGATTATTCTTTCCATTGAATTGTTCAAATTCATATCATGTTCCTTAGGCTAGACCTGAGTTCAGGTTGATAGTTTACATCAGTTCTTGATAAATTGGTCTCAGCAGTTACAGGAAGCACGATACTTACCACCTGACTCCCAGTCAAGTGATTCATCTACAATCTTTGTCTGAACATTTACTTGGAAGATATTGCGAGACAAATAGCTTTGACATTACAATAGAATCATGAGATTGTATTCCAAGTGGAAGCAATCTGGAGTTTACGGTGCTATATTTCCTGTTGAGCTAAATTTGGAATATAAGCGCAAAGGAAATAATTCCTGACAGATCTGGGGAAATTACCAGCGAAGTTTTCTGAGTTGTTGAAGAAAGAAAAGCTGAATAAGGTTTTCAATTTTGTGTTGACTAACAGGTATGTCAGTGTATTTCTTCTTTTTCTTGTACCGGTTGCGGTATCATTGTTTGCTTACAAAACTCTTTCTGGATCAACACAATCCGACTTATCAGATTTGTCGGTTGCATCTGTGGTTATTTCCTTTTTGCTTATCTGCCTGGCATATATGAACAGGTATCATGGGGTAGCCCATGACAATTTTTTGCTCCAGCCTGCAATATTGAAAAAATCGATTAATGGTCTTCTAAAGCTAATAGGAAAAGAATCTCTCGATGTCTTTCCTTCAACAAAAACCATTCTTGCAGTGATTTTCGGATACATTCTTTCAGGCATGTTGCATGGTCTTGCCCTGTTTCTGCTTTTGAGAGTATTTTCTCCCATGGGGTTTGATTTGTACCCGATTGTTACCGGAGCATATTATATGGCTGGGCTTGTAGGGGTGTTCGCTTTCTTTGCACCCGGGGGACTTGGAGTCAGAGAAGGAATTCTTTTCCTGCTTTTATCCTTCGTTGCAGATTCGCAATCAGTTGTAATATCTGCAGCAATCATGAGATTGCTAACCCTGCTCAGCGGGTTAATGTTAGCTGGAGGTTCTGGTTTTACCTATTTAATGTCTGGACGAAAAGGAATTAGTAATGAAACATGAGCCGTGGGAACTGGTGATGCGGGCGCAGGTAATACTGCACCAGGCGACAAAGAAGTGTGTTTGCAATACCGGGATGATGACGGATCTTGCGAACATTACAGATGATCTGGAGGAAGCTCTGAGTGGGGATGAGCCAACATCGGGGGAGGTGCTGAGGATACTGGGGCATGAGCTGAAGTCGCCCGTTGCGGCTATAGTGAGCCTTCTGCATGCCGTAGAGATCGGGTATGTGAAGAATCCGGAGAATTCTCTTCGGATGATCGGCAGAGCCCGGAAGAGAGCGGAGGAGCTGGTTCCTCTGGTAACCGATATCATGGTACTTGGGAATCTTACAGGAGCAGATGCCTCACAGCTTGATGATGAGGTCAGCATGCTGGAGGTGTGCAGAAGTGTACACGATCTTATGGAACTGATGTTTATGGAAAAGGGCATCTGTTTTAAGTTCACTCATCCAGAGGACGAACCGGTTCTTTCAGTGCGGGGGAGAGAGAGTTTTCTGCGCAGAGTTATTCAGAATCTCTGCGTGAACGCGTTTAAATACAACCGAACCGGGGGATGTATTTTTCTTAGAGTGTTCAGTGAGGATTCTTCAGTAGTAGTGGAGGTTGAAGATACCGGTATGGGAATACCCCCTGAAGATCTGCCCCACTTATTCGCGTTTCTTTTCAGGGGTAAGCAGGCCAAGCGGAACCCGGATGGGGGGCTTGGGCTGGGGCTTTCTATGGTTAAACAAATAGTTGAGGTACACGGAGGAACAATTGCTGCGGAAAGCGAAGAGGGAAAAGGAACGACCATGACTGTTCACCTTCCCATTTATGATGGTCGTGAGTGAGCGAACAGTGCTTAGTCAGCATCAGTTAAGCTGACATCCCAGGTGTAACCGTTTTGTTCCACTGCTATTCTGTTTCTGGTGTACGAACCTCCGTTTTCGTCTCCGATGCTAATATCATAAAAGTCGGCCTGAATATAAGCAGTGTATGTATCTCCGGGATACAGGATTTCTCCATGGAGGTGGTTGTTGCCCCATTTGTCAATGTTTGAGGGGGATATCCAGACCCCGCTGATGTTCCACTTGTCCAGATTATTGGCAATGGTTATCGGACACTGGCCAGTGTGTTGAAGGTTTATTGAGGTAGAGTTTATTTCATCCATGCAGTCCATGGTGACTGTCCAGTTGAAGCCATTTGTTCCAACGCGAACATCATTCAGAGTATAGGTATCTCCATCCTCATCGGTTACCTGCAAGTCGTAAACTCCTGGTTGAACCATAACCTCTGCTGTTTTTCCAGGCGCAAGAATATCGGTGCCGGGAAGATGGTTGGAGCCCCACACATTGTCTGTACCCCTGCTTATGTATACGCAATTGATGTCGTAGTTTTCCAGTCCGTTTGTTATTGCCAAAGGAACTTTTTCCAGACAGCCGGTTGAAAAGATAAGAATCGCTGTGAAGAATATGCAGAGAAGTGTTCTTCCACTCAAAAATGTAACCTCCTTTTCACGGTAATACACTGTCAGGCAATAGCTGTCGCGTACTGCCGGCTCTCCAGGATCCCAGCTGTATTACTGGTTCTGCAGTAGTACTGTTGAGAGGGATTTGATATTCCATATCAGTCAACATCTGTGGGAATTACTTCCCAGAGCAGATCATCCTCCCTGACTTCTCTGTCCCATATTGTGTAGGTGTTTCCGTCTTCGTCAACTACCTGCACATCGTATGTATCCGGAGTAATTGTTACTTCATGGGATTCGCCCGGCAGAAGCGGATTCCATTCAGGGAGAGAGTTGATTCCCCACTCATCCTCAGAACCGCGGCTGACGTAGATATGCTCTATATTCTTATTCTCCAGGCCATTGGTGATGATAATTTTTTCAGGGTCAAAGCATCCGGTTGCAATGAAAAGCATGAGCAGTGCTGCTGCCAGGGAAAATTTTACCATTAGAGTTCTCCATTCAGAGTAAGCAGGTTTATCGACATGAAACAGCGTTCATTGAGATGGACATTTCTTTGTTTTCGAGGCTGTTGTGGAGTGAAGAATATGGACGAAGTAAACAGCGGCAGGTCTCGTTCTGTCTTACATCACTGTTTTTCGTTAATGTTTTTCTTAGAATGTTTAGTACTCCTCTGATAGTTGCCAAATTCGGGTTACACACTGCTAATTGTAATGCGAAACCTCACAGTAGACATCTTTTTCATCAATTCGCGAGTCAATAAAAAAGAAGGATTCCCCGTATGTATTTTCCATCAGGAATGAATAGTTTCTGTGTGTACGGACTCGAAAAATGAATTCGCTGTTTGGCTGCAGAAACTGTCCATTCAAGTGTTCAACAACTACATCTCCAAAACCAATGTTGTGAGTGGATTGTATACTTGAGAGGACTCCGCATCCTGGAGCTGTGGTGATGTGAACGAGAGAAATACCCTTATGAGAATTTGAGGGATGAGAAAAATACCTGAACAGGTTATCGTTATCGGAATCCTGAACACGCCATTCGAAACCATCTTCTTCGATAAGAACATTCCATTTGAAAAACTGGTTGATTTCGCTGTCTACGCATTTAAAGTCATAGAATCTGCCAGGTTCAACTTGAAACGATACTGGTTCGTCATCTGAGACGGGTTGATGCTGATTCCCCCAATCATCATCGTCAGAGAGGCTGCAATTCACATACCGGATTTGTCCGGATACTCCACTGCCCGGAATGACAGATACAGTTGCATATTGCGGGGTTTCTTCAATTTCGTTCTGAACATCATTTGCTTCGGTGGTTGTGCGATCTGTTATCGGTTTGGCGTTACCGCCACATGCAACGGACAGCAGAGAGAAAAGCACCAGGTAAAGTGCCGCTTTCTTCATAAAACCTCCTGTCGTTGATTCGGTACCTTTACAAGCAGTTGAACAGTAACAATAGGAGAACATGTTGAAGAAAACAGTGCAGAAACAGGGGGCATTCCAGCCCCCTGTCTCTGTGAATTCAAAAACTCGAATTCTTAGTCCATGTCGGAAAGTTCAACTTCCCAGTAGAAGCCGTTTGCATCGATCTGAACACCCCAGAGTGTATATGTGTCGTCATCTTCGTCAACGACCTTGATATCGTATGTGTTACCGGCCGGTACATAGAATGTGAATTCTTCCCCTGCTTCAAGAAGCTCGGAACCCAGACGGTCTTCACCCCATGGTCCGTCGCTGGGATCGCCGTAAACATACCAGATTGTCCAGTCACCAAGTCCGTTGTAAATGGTGATTGCGGCATCGCCTTCACTCTCGATCTCTACAAATGTATTGTCCATGTCATCAAGAACTACATCCCAGACGAAGCCGTCGTCGCCAACATATACATCCCAGAGAATGTATTCATCGTCATCTTCATCAATGCATCTGAAGTCGTAGTAATTGCCGGACATTACTTCAAATGATATGGACCGGCCCGGTTCGAGAAGCTCTGAGCCGAAGCAATCGTCGCCCCAGTCATCTTCATCGGAAAGGCAGCAGTAGCCGTACCAGAGAGTCCAGCTGCCAAGTGCGTTGTTTATGGTTACGGTTACTTCTTCGCCTTCAGTGTTCCAGTCGCCGTCCTCAAGGGTTACTGCCCATTCGAATCCGTCTCCATCAATTTCGACTTCCCAGAGAATATATTCATCGCCATCTTCATCGATGACCATGATGTCGTAAATGCCCTCTTCGTCAAGAACTATTGTGGCTTTTTCGTCTGCTTCAAGAGCAGTATCGATGCGGTTCTCGCCCCATGGGCCGTCTGAAGGATCAACCATGATCTCTTCTATATTCCAGCCGTCAAGTTCGTTAATGATAACAACTTCGATTTCTTCAACCGGTTCAACTGTATCGGTTGCAGGTGCCTCGCCGTTACCACATGCAAAGAACAGCACAGGCAAAACCGCAAGTGCCATCAGCAGATAAAATTTCTTCATTATCTCTCCCTCTAGTTTATGAATGTAATTCTTACCGGACAAGCGACAATAAGAGAACATGAACGCTGAGTAAAGACCGACGGGAACGGGAAAAATTAGTTACACCCGTTCTTTTGTTTCTCTTTTTGTCAACTGACCCAGTCCGAAAGCTCAATGTCCCAGATGTATCCATCAGCACCGACCTCAACGAGATAAAGTGTGTATTCGTCTCCGTCTTCATCAACTGCTTTGAGGTCATACGTGCCGGGAGCAACCGTATTGGTGATTTCATCTCCGGGTTCAAGTGTCTCTGTGATAAGATTATCGCCCCAGTCATCGTCGGCAGATGGACTGATATAGATTTCTTCGATATCCCAGGCACCGAGGTCGTTAATCATCTTTACAGGAACCTTGCCGCCGCAGCTTGAAACGAGAGTTGCGATAAGAGCAACAGTAAGCAGTAGTATGATCTTTTTCATTTTTCCCTCCAGTTGAAAGAACGCGGAATCAGTTGTTGAAACCGCATAAGCAACACTAACTGATAAAATAAGCCGAAGGCGGCATTGGGTAAAGCCCGCCGCAATTATGGGATGAACCTGTCAAGATCGTTCATTGTAATGTTCCAGTCGCTGGCTTCTTCCGATATAGTTACACCAAGTCTGGTGTATGTGTCATGGTCTTCATCCACTACTCTGATGTCGTAAGTGCCCGGATCCAGTAACAG
>JAUVJW010000034.1 GCA_030596465.1 Candidatus Fermentibacteraceae bacterium
CGCTGTCAGGTTTCTCCAACCCGGAGAGAATTCGAAGAAGAGTGGTCTTTCCGCATCCTGTAGGCCCCAGAAGACTGAGAAACTCACCTGTCTCTACCTTCAGGTCGATTGGACCCAGAACCCCGAAATTCTTTCCTGACGGATCTTTATAGGATTTCTCAAGATGAGTTAATGACAAAGACATATTCATCGCTCCCTTGCTCTGAGAAGAAGCCACTTTTCCCCTGCCAGTTCCAGCCCGCGGGAAAAAATGAGCCCGATCAAAGCGATAATAAAGATGCAGGCAAGCATAACATCCAATCTCGAAAGCTGATAAGAGTATCTGAGCAGGTAACCAATACCCGAATTGGTTCCCGGAAGCATTTCGGCGGCAATAATCACCATCCAGCATCTTCCAGCTGCCATCCTGTAGCCTGCAAAAATATCCGGAAGCGATGCCGGAAGCAAAACATTTTTGAATACAAAAAACTTGCCGGCACCAAGTACCCGTGCGGCTTCTATGTAAACTTTTCTTACGCCCCTTACTCCGTGCATTGTTTCAAGGATTACGGGAAAAACACCACCCCACGCCAGAATAAAGACCATACCAATTTGAAGTTCATTCAGAATATTCTTTGTGTATTTCAACTGACTAAGCCCAAAAACCTCAGTGAATGAGGTATCTTTGAAGATTATTATGGAGAGCGGCAGCAACGCGATTGGAGACAAAGGTCTTGCCAGTTCGGTAATCACAGAGGTAAAGCGTCTGAAACGCTCACTGGCTCCCATCATGAATCCAAAGGGTGTTCCAAGCAGAATTGCAATTAATAATCCCAGAAGAACCCTTACAAGACTCACCGCGGTGTTCCAGAAAAGCGAACCGCAACTGAGTAAATCATTTGAAGGGTGTGAAAGCACATCAAAAACTGTTCCGGGAGCCGGCAGAATACTTCTGTGGGCAAACAGGAACCAGCAAGACAGAATGATTAACGGAACTGCAATCCCCGGTAGAATTCTTTTCAGTTTCTGCCGGGGATTTCTTGCGAACATCTCAGCAAGAGTCAAATTTCCCCACCTACCTGTATTCTTCCGGTAGCAGTGTAAAATTGGTAATAATTTCGATTTCCGCTGTATCGTCAGCATCCATAAGAGGACCGCTGAAGGAGTTTAAACCCCGCATGTGATCAAGAATAGTACTCATATTTTCTGTCCAGTCTGCCGTCACATGCATATCGTAAAGACTTGTGGACATCGAAACAAGTTCAACCTCAACGGGTATACCTATCCATTCGGAAGCAGCTGCTGCCGCTTCTTCGGGATTTTCATTTATGAATTCTGTTGCGTATGCAAAGAGTTCAAGCGCGGCCGCAACCTCATCAGGTTTAGAAGCGATGGCCTCTTCTGTCGCTGCGATTGCGCAACACGGGTGGTTTTCGAAATCACCGGGAGGCAGCATTGAAAGCTCAGCAACGCATTTGCCGATACCGCTGTGCTCAGCCATGGCGCAAGCCGGATTGTTTGAAACATACGCGTCAATCATGCCCTCTTGCAGAGCCGGGTTGAGATTAGGCTGTCCCTGTGCATTGTAAAGAACGATCTTCGCGCCGTCAGTATCTCCACCGGACATTGCAAATGGTATCCCGGTTTCCCGCAGCGCGCTCTGAAATATTATCAGCGCTACAGCTTTGGGACTCTTGTACCCGACTACAACAGGATCCTCCGAAGAACCAACCCAGCTGATAAAACTGTTCCAGTCTGTAACTGCTTCGTTATCCGCAGTTACTACGAGCATATCTCCCCGCTGATGAAGGGGACTTAGAATGGCAATTGGATTTCCCTGATCAATGCTTGAGGCAAAGGGAACAACACCCCCGAAACCCATTTCAAACAGACCGGCCTGCATGTTGTTAGGTACATTGATAGCCCCCTGGGATTGTATAAACTCGATTTCTGCCACTTGCTCATTGTTTTTGATAAGAGCGTAGAAATTTTCCCCCAGAGGAATAAGATAAACTGGATAATTTTCGTGCATCATCTCGTTTCTGAGCGCCGCTACAAAAACTGCTGCATGATGATCCTGCTTTACAAAACCAATCTTAAAAGGAGTAGCCTCAGTGCTGATAACTACATCCTCAATGGGAATATTATCCAAGGCAACCGCATCAACAGGCACACCCTCATCAACCACAGGCCGGGGTGCTTCTTCTCCGCACCCAACAGAAAACAGCAAAGCTGACAGAGTCAGAAGCGCAAACACTACCTTATTCATAACCCCTCCGAATTGACATACAAATTGTTGTTTCTCCAGACAGATCTAGAACATCTGCCTGTTTGTGCTGAATCACAAAAAAAGCGGGGCAGCTAGAACCGGCACCGCCACAGAGAAACTAAGCCGTTTCATGAACCGCGTCAACGGTCTGGAAAATGATTATAGTAGAAACCTCAATGTATGAACTTCAGAATTTCATGTTTACGCAACTTCATATTTTATGAGTTTACACATTAATCTGATGCTCATAAATATCATATATTACACTTATCTTATTTTGTGTCATAACTTTAAACCATTTCCAGGATCAATCCTGGCTTTTGCACTGTGTTTTTTGTTAACTCCATATTGAATACTGTTTCATTGCATTGTTATACATACCTTTACATAATTCACTTAAGAACTGATAATGAATTCTACTGTCAGAAACACTGATTCATGTTTACTCACCCTTCGTAAAGGGAATCTATGCCTGATTAGTTTAAACTGTATTATATTCGCTGCATGAAAAAATGGAACACTGAACTAAGTAACACAAAACTCTGGATTTTTGATGCTGACGATACTCTCTGGGAAAGCGGACTTTTCTTCAGACGCGCAGAGGAGGATTTCACATCTCTTATGCACAGCCTGGGCTTCGACCCGAAGGAGCTGGTCAATGAAATTCACAGAAGAGACATCGAAAGACTTTCTGTAACAGGATACGGCGCTCGCCCGTATATGGCAACGCTGAGATTGATTCTTGAAGAGAAATCTGAACATCTTACACCGTATATGGTTGATAGTCTTGATTATATATCGAATTGCCTTCTTCACCATCCGATGGTTTTACTGCCTGGCGTTCTTGATTCTCTGATCAAACTGTTCAATGCCGGTAAACGCATGATTGTCTATACCATGGGCGAAGAAGATCATCAGATGGACAAGTTCAATCGTTCAGGAATCTCAGAATATTTTGAACACTGTACAGTAGTTCCCATGAAAACTGAGGAAACCATGAAAAGATTGCTTTCTTCTGCCGGAGTGTCTCCAGAAGAGGCATGTATGATAGGAAACAGCCCGAGGTCCGACATTAATCCTGCCATTGGATGTGGTGTTAACGCGCTCTATGTAAAGCGTCCTTTCACATGGCAGGCAGAACAAATTGAGTTTGTTGAACCCGGACTTGTTGCAACCGTTGCTGGTCTACCCGATATACTGCCACTTGCGGGTTTGAGTTAATCAGCCATAGTACCCTTCCTGAAGGGTGCGTTGACAATTCTGGAGGTACCTATGATTCTGAACGATGTGCTAAACAAAGACAATATTGAGGTAAACCTCAATGTCAAAAACGGCAAACAGCTTATCCATGAGATCGCAAAACTGGCCTGCCTGAATCCTGTTTTGAAAGATATTAAACCCGAACTTGTTGAAAAGGTTCTCCGGGAAAGAGAAAATCTCGCATCAACAGGTCTGGGCAGCGGTGTAGCAATTCCTCACTGCCGCCTTCCCGGCATAACTACTTTTGTGGTTGGTGTGGCAACCACAAAAAAAGCAATTGATTTTGATTCAATTGACAATGAAAATGTTAACATCTTTCCATTTGTAATTGGTCCCGATGAAAACCCCAAAGAACATCTTAAAGTTCTATCAGGAATGGCACGACTTCTCAGAAATCCTGAAACAAGATCCGGAATCAGAGGAGCAAAAACTTCAGATGAACTTTACAACCTGCTGAGAAGCCTTCTTGAGGATGTTTCCACAGCAGTTCCCCGGCCACAGAGCCCGGGAATGAGAATGCTGCATGTTTTTATAAGAAGTGAGAATATCTTCAACGATATTCTACAGGTATTTGCTTCCGGCGAAACTGTCGGCGCCATGGTTCTTGAGGCTCACGAGTCTACAGAGTACATGTCCAGCATGCCGATCTTCGCCAGCTTCTGGAACAGCGATCTGAATACATTCAACAGGATTATCGTTGCAGTGGTAAAAGACTCGCTGCTTAATCAAACCCTACGCAGTATTGAGTATGTCTGCGGAGAGCTCCAGCAGCAAACTGATGTTATGGTTACTGTTACAGACCTGCACCACGCCCTTGGCTCACTGGATTATTAGAGGTTAACCATGACAACATTACCACTGATTGCACTGCTGGGTATATCCGTAATTCTCTCTCTTTACATGGGCAGACTGGCAAAGAAGATTGGTCTCCCATCTATCATAGGATATATGCTTCTGGGCACAGTTATGGGTGTTTCCATTCTCAGGATTTTTCATCATACCCACCTCCAGGAACTTGCCTTTATTACAGACATCGCACTGGGATTTGTGGCTTTCAGTATTGGTAACGAGTTGAAACTCACCACACTCAAGTCACTGGGAAAGTCCATCGGACTCATCATCATACTTGAATCCTTCTCAGCTCTGATACTTGTGGCTGCTTTTGTCTATATTGTGACAGGCGATCTGGTTACCGCGCTGATTTTCGGATCACTTGCTCCAGCCACTGCCCCGGCGGGCACTGTGGCCGTTATCAGAGAGTACAAAGCAAAAGGAAAGCTCTCTTCCTCTTTATATGCAGTAGCCGGTTTCGATGACGGTGTCGCAATTCTGCTATTCGGATTCACAGCCGCTATTGCCAAACAGATTCTTCTCTCTAATGCCGGAATGGCACAGAGCAGCCTGGCCTCTGGAATGATAAAACCGGCAGTTGAGATAGTAATCAGCCTTGTGCTGGGTGGGATTCTTGGTCTGCTTTACTCTTATCTTGTTCGCAGAATTGATTCCAGAAATAACATACCCTCATTAACATTCGGTTTCATCCTTATGGGCGCAGGGCTGGCCTCCATGTTCCATCTCTCTCTTATTCTGGTTAACATGGCAATCGGCTTTGTACTGGCAAATACATCAAAACAGAGTACCATTATGAATGTGAACGAACAACTGAGGTCGCTGATGCCCCTGCTGTTTATTCTTTTCTTCTTCCTTGCCGGAGCACACCTTAACTTTGCCTCGCTACCAGCGCTGGGTATGATTGGCATGGCCTACATCATTGGAAGAAGCACAGGAAAGATAGGAGGAGCCTGGCTGGGGGCATACCTGGGTGGAGCAGATAAAACCATAAGAAACAACCTGGGTCTGGGGCTTCTCTCCCAGGCTGGCGTCGCGATTGGTCTCTCCCTGCTTGTGGCTCAGGAATTCTCAAGTATTAATTCACCTCAAGCTCAGGCAATTGCGGCATCTGTAGTCACTACAATCACTGCTACCTGCATCTTCTTTGAAATAGTAGGACCTGTCACTGCGAGAATTGCTCTGAAAAATGCAGGAGAAATTCCGGAAAACAGATAAATACACAGCGGGGAAGACATATGCCTTCCCCGCTGTTCAACCGGAATCAAAAGCTATCTGTCGAGCTTGACCATCCGTAAGTCGCGGGTTCGATTTCCATTTGTTACCCTTATCATGTAAACCCCGGAGGCGAGACCGCTGCAATTCCAGCTATAGTCACCGGGCATTACAGTATTACTGTGTACTGTCCTTCCGGTCATATCGTAAACAGTAAGAACTGATTCACCGGGAGCGGAAATAGATAAGGCTGCCATTGATCTCACCGGGTTGGAACCGGAATTTACCACAGAAAATGAGATTCCCGCCAGAGTTTCTGAAATTCCAGCAGGATCCGGAGTTGAAGCCCGAAGATCCCACTGCAGGTCATCTCCCCTTGCGCCATAGACGAGCCAGAGGTCTCCTGCAGAACTGCAGGCAATTTTACCATCGTCAACCGCACTTGATGATGCAGCGGTGTACACTCCGCTCCAGGTGGAACCATTCCACTCGTTGTAGCGAATGGAATTCATTCCGGCAGTCCATGAGACGATCACATTTCCGGTGGAGGTAACAACCACCGATGGGCGAACTCCGTAATCTGCTTCGGAAACGATCTCAGGAGAGCTCCATATGCCACCTGTAGAACTGGAATACATAATTTTGCCATTCTGGCGCTGCCAGACTGCGGCAAAACCGCTGGAAGTTCCTGCGATACAGGGATATCTGTTCTCATCCGTAATTGATGAAATAACAGTTTCCGAACCGAATGCTCCACTGTCAGGAGCATCTCTGAATCCAATTACCCAACCGTCATCACTTCTGCGGTGATATGCGAGGCCATATCCTGAACCATTCCAGGCAACATCAGGATAGCGTTCAGGAGAATCAGAGCCTGCGATTGTTTCTTCAACTGTCCACTCTGAACCGGTCCACATTCTTCCGACTATGTCAGGATCTCCACCGTCCCATTTCTGCCACACAAGCCAGGTATGTCCGTTTCCCCCGGACATTGATGGCTCAATATCAAAAGGATCGCCGGTGGTCAGAGTTTCAGCAGCATTCCATGAGGAGCCGTTCCACAGAGAAACATAGATATCGTAACCCTCGTGGTTGTCACGCATGGACTGCCAGGCGGTCCAGACTTTACCCTGACCGTCGCCTCCAACAGTGGGATGCCAGTCCCAGTATTCGTGCTGACATACAATCGCGGGAGTAACCCATGTATCTCCATCCGTGCATGTGGCCAGAATGTTTGCTCTTACCGGATCTGAAGAACCTGATACAGCAAACACTATTCCCGATGAAGGATCAGCGTACATATCTACTCTGCCCTGTGTGTGCAGACCGTCCGTAAGTGGATAATCAAGCCAGCCATCAGCGGAAGGATACCCTGAATCCCCGGACGAGAAACCATGAGCGGTAGATGCAATCCTTGGCTTTAGAGTGGGATCTCCAAAAAGAACGGCACCGTCTTCATGACTCATATTACTGCCAAGCCAGGCTTTATAAGCATCTCCCAGGTTTGATCCAGCTGCAAGCTGTCCGTAGTACTCCGTGAAATAGTTGGTGTAATCAACTTTTGCCTGAGCAAGGGCCGCAAGTCCGTATGAATCTGTCCAGATGTAGCTGTTCGCGAGGTTGTCCACTTCCGTCCATCTGCCATTGCTGCAGCAATTGAGTACATAGAAAAAAGCATGAGGGTCAAGAGGGGGAACTTCAAAATTATCCAGCGTTCCTCCACCCGCAGAGGGGGCTCCTGTATGAAAACTGCTTCCCCATGGGCTTGAATGAGAAATAAGATGTACCCACTCGTAACCGAAAAGGAGTTCCTCTTTGAAATCATCAGCATTGGTTCCCACTGGATCGGTCTTTCTGGTAACATCGTCGTACAGGTTATCCAGAGCGTATGTCAGACCGGTAAAGGCTTCCTCGTAAGCGAGAGCTCTGTCAGGAAGGGACAGCATTCCGTTTCTGTATGCGTGATTCTTTGAAAAATAGGAATTCAGCAGTTCAACAGAGGATCCGAATGTAAGATATGTCGGGGTCAGCCGTCCAAGCCATATCTCCGGCGCTCCGCTGCTGTATGAATTGAACAGCCCGTCGCCGTCGGGATCGCTCCAGGTTCCGTTCATATCCATCAGGTACATGTCAATCGGATACTCGCCGTAGCCGTTCTCCATCCATCCCGTCGGGATATCTCCAATGGCGATAGCTCCGGCAAGACTGCCCGCCGCGTACTCTGCCTGCAGGTCGGTTCTGATATCAGTGGCTGTTCCGCCGTCTATCTGCCAGACAAGAACGGTGTAGCCTTCTGATTCCAGATCACTCTGGAAAGTAGTGAGAGATGTGGAGATACCGCTGTACACAGCTTCATCCACAAGCAGAACTACTTTATCTCCATCTGCAGACGATCCAACCGGTACTGAAGTTATATTCATGGAATAAGAGCCCCTGCCGGTTTCCGCAGATATTCTTGTGGAGGAAGGCTGCCTGTCGTGACTGTCCATGTACTGGATGGGAATGCCCTCCGGAACCGCGAGAGCAACACATGCGCTAAAAATCAGACTCACTGCTGCAAGTTTCATGATTGATCGCCTCCTTCCAGAGAACCGATAACTTTTTCAACCGCGTCAAGAACCTCGCCGGACTGAACAACCTCACTCATTTTATTGTGATCGGGATACAGAGGCCTGTCCTCACCAAGATGTTTCACATATTTTCTTATTACTTTTCGGGCAATCTGAACTCCAGCTCCGCATTTGTGATCTCTGAAATCAAGAGCCTGGGCGGCAGCGATCATTTCAATTCCCAGCACTCCGTATGCGTTCTCAAGAATCTGACAGTTTTTCAGAGATGTATTCATACCCATACTGACGAAATCTTCCTGATCCGCAGCTGCGGGAATCGAAGCAACTGCCGCGGGAGTGCAAAGTATCCTCTGCTCCGCAATAAGCATGCCGGCTGTGTACTGGCTCAGCATGTGACCGCTGTAGAGACCGGGTTTTTCCGCGAGAAAGGGAGGCAGCCCCACAGAGAGAGCAGGATTCAACAACCTGTTCAGCCTTCTTTCGCTGAGTACTGAAACCATGGTAACAGCAGTTCCAGCCATCTCCATTGGCAGAGACACAGGAGTTCCCTGAAAGTTGGCTCCGGTAAGCACCAGATCTTCCTCCGGAAAAAAGAGCGGATTGTCTCCAACGCCGTTCAACTCTGTCTCAATCTGGCTTCGGGCATAGGCGATGGCATCATGCGCCGCACCGATAACCTGTGGAGTTGAGCGCATTGAATAGGCATCCTGTACCTTCTGAGGTGTTTTCCCAGTGCTGAGATCACTCCCGGAAATGCACTTCCGGATTGCTCTTGCGCTTCGAAGCGAACCTGCGAATCCTCTGACTGTATGAACTTTATCTTCATAAGGAGTCAGGTTGGCATAAAGGGCTTCCAGGCTCATAGCGGCGGCAATTTCAGCCTGCTTAAGCCACCTGTTCATGTCATAAAGATTCAGTACTGAAATTGCAGTAAGCAGGTTTGATCCATTGATAAGCGCCAGACCATCACGAGCCTGCAACTCAAGTGGTTTCAGACCGGCCAATCCCAGAGCCTCTGTTCCAGGATACCTCTTCCCCTTAAAAAAGGCCTCACCCTCACCTATGATCACCAGTGCAATCATGCTCATTGGCGCGAGATCTCCACTGGCGCCGACGGAACCCTTTTCACAAACAACCGGGGTTACTCCGGCGTTGAGCATGGCAACCAGCATTCTTGTCATCTCAATACGAACCGCGCTGTGTCCGTTACAATGAACATTCGCCCTGCCCAGCATGGCTCCACGCACATGCTCTATGGGCGCTGGCTTTCCGATACCTGCTGAGTGGTTGTAAATAAGGTATTTTTGAAAAGCAAGTATTTCATCATCTTTCAGCTTTGTCTCAGAAAATTCACCAATGCCTGTATTGATTCCATACATGGTTTCTCCGGCAGCCAGCTTACCCTCAACCATTCTTCTGCATCTGAGTATTCGTTCCTCAGCAGATGGATCAAGCTCCACTTTTTCACCATTTCGGGCAACTGCCACAACCTTTTCGATAGTAAGGCTCTTTCCTGTTAACACAATCGCCATGGGATCCTCCAGTATTAAAGATTTTGTTACAGCGGGATGCTCTGATAATACTAAAGAATGCGATTCTGAGTAACCTCAACACTATTCCCACTTGAAGTATTTTACCGACACAAAAATACCAGCAAGAATAAATCCGGTAAGCACAGCAAGATGTACCGGGTAATCCCAGAAATGCCCTCCCAGCCAAACTTTCTGCATCAGTTTAATCGCGTGTGTAAGGGGAAACACCTGTGAAACATTCTTCATGAGGTCAGGCAGCATAAACCATGGCAGGGCCGCACCTGACAAAAACAACATGGGGAAATACATGATGTTTGCAGTAACAACACCGCTTCTTGCGGTTGGTGCAAGACTGGCCGGGATAAAACCGAGGGCGGAAATGCTTCCCGCTGACAGGAGAAACACAAAAACAAACTCAAATATGTTTCCGTAGAATCTCAAACTGAAAAAAAGGAATCCTGCAATCAGAAGAAGCATAACACCAACAAGTGTTACTGCAAACACTGCTATCAGTTGCCCGGTCAGAACTGGAAACGGCCCCACAGGGGCAGCCCTGAACCTCTTGAGAATCCCTTTCTCCCGGTAAGCCGCCATGCTGGTTGTCATGGACATGATAAAACTTGTTGCCATAACCATACCCATAAACGCGGGGACCGAAAAATCCACATAACCGTATTCCTCACCGGAAAAGGGATCATTCCCCCACATGCTTGCGAACAAAAGCATCATTAAAAGAGGAAATATCAGTGTGAAAAAGAAGGCGGAGGGTTCCCTGAGAAATAGGATAAACTCCGATTTTGTAATTGCTGCAACCTGACTTCTCATCAACTCCTTACCTCCCTGCCTGTAATGTTCAGAAACACATCCTCCAGGGTCGGAGCCTCGATCCTGAAGGAATCAAGTCCCTGCCCGACAGCATCCAGCCCTTTAACGATCTCCACAATTGCGGAGCGAATACTCACCTCCAGAACGCAAATTCCTTCATCGCGAACAACAGATTCAACACCGGTGATCTGAGATAAAAAAACATGTTCAAAGCCTTCACCAACATTAAAATGAACCCTGGTATACCCGCCATGCCGGGAGATAAGGTTAGAGGGGGAATCAAGGGCGGCAAGTTTACCATGATCGACAATCGCCACCCTGTCACAAAGCCTCTCAGCCTCATCCATATAGTGAGAGGAAAGCACAACGGTTCTTCCCTGATCCCGAAGACTTCTGACCAGCTTCCAGATGGATCTTCTTGCCTGAGGATCAAGCCCGGATATAAACTCGTCCAGGAACACTATTTCAGGATCTCCGATCAGAGCCATAGCTACAAACAACCTCTTCTTCTGCCCACCGGACAGCGCC
>JAUVJW010000148.1 GCA_030596465.1 Candidatus Fermentibacteraceae bacterium
CCGAATATACCAACAATAGTTCCAAACGGTATCATCATACATAATATAGAATCAATTACAATGCAAAAGGTACGATGTTTTCTGCGACTAATATTAATACCAGTATTTATTGATAACAGGCCCATAGTAAGAAATATCAACACGAATACAACACCCATGCCACCAAAGATCCAACCCAGTTCGGGAGGTGGCGGTTCCCCCTTGGTAGAATCCAACGCCCCTGTCGCCATTAGTATCCCCATGGCGACATAAACTAAACCAATCAGAGAGAAAAGCATCTGGAAACCACCGAGTACATAATGAAATATTGAAACAATCGACAGCAGATCACCATCCGGCCTGCTCACTTCACTCATACAAAATCTCCTTCCAATTACAGGTACAATGCAGAGTGAGATTACAAACTGCAAGTGGTGAGGTTGACATGGGATTACTTTTGCAGAATGTTGCCTTGTACCATCAGGTACCGATTGTGTAAATTACATCTACAGAGGGGGATTTTAATGGCAAATGAATTTAATATTACACCCGCGGAAATCGAAGAAGGAAAAACAATGGGCGGTATCGCCTATTTTGGTCTTCTTGGTTTTCTCATCGCTTACCTTACCAGCAAAGAGAACAAGTATGTGCTGTACCACGCCCAGCAGGGCCTTTTGCTTGCAATCTGCATGCTTGTCATACCGATTCCATTTATCGGCTGGCTTGTTGGAATCGGTGCTCTTGTTCTTTTTATCATTGGTCTGATGAACGGGTTCAAGGGCGAGATCAAGCCTCTTCCTGTTATCGGTCAGTTTGCCTTCAAGCTCGGTCTTCTCAAGCCGGCAGTTGAAGATGCTCCTCAGGCTCCCGAAGCTCCAGGCTCTCCTGACGTAGAGTAAGCTTCCCGGAAACATTTGTGTGAGGGGGCGGTAATTATCGCCCCCTTTTCTTAAAGGAGAAAATTCCAATGACCACAGAATTCAACATCAGCTCTTCGGACATTGAGAGCGGCAAAGCTATGGGCGGAATTGCCTATTTGTTCGAACCTGTCGGTTTTCTCATCGCTCTTCTATCCAGTAGAGAAAATAAATACGTAATGTTTCATGCTCAACAAGCTCTGATCATCATGATATTCTGGGTGGCCGGAAACCTTCTCTGGGTCGCATCAGTTATTCCTGTCCTGGGTTTGATTATAGATATTTTTGTCATCCTGGGTGATATTTTTCTTATAGTCATCTGGATAATCGGCATCATAAATGGGTTTTCGGGGAATGTACAACCCGTACCTGTTATTGGCAAAATTGGCTATAAGCTTGGGCTTCTTAAACAAGATGACTCGGTTGTCCCTGAGCCTCTTTGAAGAACCCGACAGCGTAATTCATTAGTTAAGGAGAAATGAATATGACCACGGCATTCAACATAAGCTCTTCAGACATTGAGAGCGGCAAAGCAATGGCGGGAATCTCGTACTTCGGTATCATTGGATTTGTCATCGCAATGGTAACCAGCAGAGAAAACCGCTTCGTTATGTACCATGCACAACAGTCTCTGATTCCAACAATACTGTTCATTGTCAGGTTCCTGCCAGGCACTCCATTCTTCGTTGACAGTATTGTCGGACTGGCCGCATTTGTGCTTTTCATTATCGGTCTTATCAACGGCTTCAACGGAAAAGTGGAACCTCTTCCACTGCTGGGAGAGCTTGCATACAATTTTGGCCTCTGCAAACCTGATAACAACGGTGTGAATTAGAGAACCAGCCAGCCGTTGACAACAGTACGGTATTGCTTAACTGACTGGCTCGATCTGATTGCTTCACGTTTCGAAGAAAGGCTTCTGTGGCCATAACACCGACCCAGATGAATTACATACGCAAGCTGCTGGCTCAGAAGGCCACAGGCCGTGCTGCAGTTGCCATCAGCAAAATTCATCCTGCTGACATCGCAGACTTGTTTTCCATCAGCCTGACCCCTGCGGAAACAAGAATGCTTGTTGATATGCTCTTCGGGCAGTTGAAAGCCGGAGATGTTCTTGCTGAACTTCCCGACTCTCTTCTTACAGGGGTTCTTGAAGATATAGATGACGACAGTATTGCCAGAATACTGAAAAGACAGGATCCCAACGATGCCCTTCAATTCCTCTCGCAGATTGCTGAAGATCGCTATGATACAATTCTGAAACTGCTTCCAGACACAAATCGCTATCGTATTGAACAGCTGATGATTTACCCGGAGGACAGCGCTGGTCAGCTTATGGCCTCCAGTTACATGGTGGTAAGACCTGAATTTACCGCCAGCGAAGCAGTGGAACAGATCAGAAACCAGAGTGAATCTGTTGATGTTCCCTTCTATGTGTACGTTGCCGATGAGGACAACAGGCTTATGGGTGTTGTTCCCCTTAGAAGACTTGTAACCTGCCCACAGGACACTTCCATTCGAGAGCTTATGGTTGATGACCCGTTCACCGTTGACACTGATGACGACAGCGAGGAAGCTGCTTCCATCGCCCGTAAATACGACATCATGGCTGTACCGGTTGTTGATGATAACCATCACCTCATGGGAGTCATTCCCGGTGATGCCCTCTTTGATGTTATGGAAAAAGAAGCTACCGAAGACATGTACAGAATGGCAGGTCTCTCTGAGGATGATAGTGTCTTTACACCAATTCCCACTGCTTTTAAAAAGCGATTCCCGTGGATACTGGTAAACCTTGTAACGGCTTTTATCGCATCAACAGTGGTGAGAGCCTTTGAGGGAACCATTTCCCAGTTCGCCACACTGGCCGCGTTCATGCCTGTGGTTGCCGGTATGGGCGGCAACATCGGGAATCAGTCTCTGGTGGTAATTACCCGCGGCATCGCTCTGGGTGAACTGGATTTTACGAGCGCCAGAAAGGCGCTGTTCAAAGAATCCGCCCTTGGCACTCTTCTGGGGCTGGTGGCAGGTACAGTTGCAGCATCTGTGGCATACCTCACAGCAAGCGAACCTTCGCAATCAATGTCGCTGGGCATAGTCATCTTCGTCTCAATTGTGGCAAATATGGCTCTGGCCGGTCTTCTTGGCGCTGGAATACCACTTACTCTCAGAACTCTTGGCCGTGACCCTGCCCTTGGCAGTAACATTCTTCTTACAGCCTGCACAGATTCCATAGGCTATCTTTTGTTGCTGGGTCTTGCCATGAAAATAATGACATGAGACACGATCCAGCATCTCTGGAAATTAACAGGGTGATCAATGGCCCGGTTGCAGACCCTCATTCCATATTGGGAATGCATCAGGAGAATGGGACCATTTCAATTCGAGCCTTCTGTCCCGGAGCAGATTCAATACAGGTAATCCGTACTGGAAAAACCCTGGAAATGAAAAAGATAGATTCACATGGGTTCTTTGCATGGAATTCACCGGGGAAATCCGACTTTTTCCAGTATGAACTGAAGATCAACCTCGCGGACGGGTCTTCCTGGCATACCAGCGACCCATACTCTTTCCTGCCCCAGTTCGGTGAAATAGATCTGCACCTTTTCAGCAGTGGCAAACATCTTCAGCTCCACAGGAAAATGGGTGGAAGAATATGGCAGGTTGATGATGTTCACGGAACACTGTTCACTGTATGGGCACCAAATGCTATTGCTGTGAGCACAGTAGGTTCATTCAATAACTGGGACAACAGAAGACATCCCATGAGAAACCTGGGCGCAAGCGGTGTCTGGGAGGTATTCATACCCGGAGTCTCGTGCGGAGACTTCTACCGGTTCATTATCACAACCGCTGACGGCGAAAAGATTGAAAAATCCGATCCTTATGCCGTATCATTCGAAAAAAGACCGGGAAATTCCTCAAAAGTGGAAGATCCATTCTCATACCAGTGGTCTGATAAAAACTGGATGACTGAAAGAGGTAAAAAAAACTGCTTCACCTCGCCATTGTCCATCTACGAACTGCATGCCTCTTCATGGACTCGTAAAGGTGATGACTTTCACTCCTGGAATGACCTGGGCAGGTGGCTTATCCCCTATGTAAAAAATCTTGGCTTCACGCACATAGAACTGCTTCCCGTAATGGAACACCCTCTGGACGATTCCTGGGGTTATCAGGTAACGGGATTCCTCGCTCCGACAAGCAGAATGGGAACCCCTCAGGAATTCTGTGAATTTGTAGACAACTGTCACAACGCAGGAATAGGAGTTCTTATAGACTGGCCCCCGGCACACTTCCCCTCTGATGGATGGGCTCTTGCAGAATTCGATGGAACCTGCCTTTACGAACACGAGGATCCTAAAAAAGGCTACCATCCCGACTGGAACACCCTGATATTCAACTACGGCAGGAGCGAAGTCAGGAACTTCCTCTTTGCCAGTGCCTTCCAGTGGCTTGACACATTCCACGCGGACGGTATAAGAGTGGATGCCGTGGCATCAATGCTCTATCTTGATTACTCCAGAAAAGATGGCGAGTGGATCCCCAATGAGTACGGGGGCCGGGAAAACCTTGAAGCTGTGGAATTCATCAAAGAGCTGAATCACTATGCGGGAACACTCTTCCCGGGAACAATGATGATTGCCGAAGAGAGCACAGACTGGCCCGGCGTGACACAACCTCCGGAACAGGGAGGACTGGGCTTCCACTTCAAATGGAACATGGGCTGGATGAATGACACTCTGGAGTTTTTCAAAGCAGATCCGCTTTTCAGAAAACACATGCTGAACAAAATAACCTTCAGTGCAGTGTACGCATGGAGCGAAAACTATATTCTTCCCCTCTCTCATGATGAAGTTGTTCACGGCAAGGGATCATTGCTTAACAAAATGCCCGGCAGTAAAAAGGAAAAAGAGGCAAACCTCAGGCTTCTTCTATGCTATCAGTGGTTCTTTCCCGGGAAACAGCTTCTTTTCATGGGCGGAGAAAGAGCTCAGGAAACAGAGTGGAATGCCGGCATCAGCCTTCCTGAAGGCAGTGATAAGATGAAGGAATTTACAGCTTCACTTAACACATTCTACACAGAACACCCGCAATTCTTCCAGAGTGACTGCCAGGGGGACGGCTTTCAGTGGGTGGACTTCTCAGACACCGATTCTACCATAGTCTCTTTTCTTAGAAGATCGGAAGGACATTCTCCCATCCTGTGCATTTTCAACATGACCCCAATGGAGAGATCGAATTACAGAATAGGAGTACCAGTAGAGGGCACTTGGAAACTGGTTTTCAACAGTACACTGCCGTTTGATGAAACTGCAGCATCAAAACAAGTTCCATTGCATGGTTTCAACCATTCCATTCAAGTCACACTTCACAACCTCTGCTGTTCAGTGTACACTCTTCAGTAAACATATTTCACAAATCACATCGGCTATCCGTGTTTTTCACGGATATGTACTTGTGTCCGCGCTTTTCATGTGTTATACTCGTTTTTCAG
>JAUVJW010000022.1 GCA_030596465.1 Candidatus Fermentibacteraceae bacterium
AGTCAGGCAGGAAGTGTTCATCTATGTAGTCCTTGCTCTCTCCGGAGTTTGTGTAGGGGTTTGTCCACAGAACCTCGGCAAGAAACAGAACATCCTGATAGAAATCTTCGCGGAAGCATTCTTCATATGCAGTGATATTGTTCACGAATATCTGTGCTTCTGTAATGTTCTCCACCGTAGCTCTGCCGACAAAGATGTCAGGATGCAGATCAACATTGTCGTCCACTTCACCGAAGATATCATTCATATTGGCATCCCAGGTTCCGTCCAGATCAGAAAAGTACAGATCACAGGGCAGACTGTCCTCCCGGGGATGAATTCCACCCTCGCAGGTCATGGCAAATGCCAGTCTGTAGGGTACCAGGTCAGTGTCTCCTCCAAGAAGAAGGAAATCAAGACCATTCACAGTATAGTAATCCTTCACGAAGTTACGAAGTTTTTCCGCGTTGTCTCTTCCGGAGGAGGTGGCGTAAATCACATTCATTGTTACAATTTCAGTTAGAATACCCTGATCTGTTCGACGATCGGCAAGCAGTTGAAAAGTAGATTCCAGAGAAGAGTCGGTAACGATAAGCATTCTTTTGAAATCGTCATCCTTTCTTCCGCGGATGAATGGTCTTTCCAGAAGGGGAGCAGTTTCAAGTTTGATTTCAAGCGAAACAAGTTTCTGGAGTTCTCCGGTAGCCGGGTTCCATCGCAGTGGAGCCACAAGAATCTCCGCCACCGGCAGGCCGTTCCTGAATCCGGTTCCTGTGAGTTGCGCCGGCTCCGGCGGCCAGAAACAGTCAGAGGAATAGATTTCATCATCTGCCAGTGGAGAAGTGACTTCAGCATCGAGAATCAAAGGTACAGGAGCAGGTAGAGGGGGAATAACGACCTCATCAGCGATGGTTTCCCATGTTGCTGTGGATGAGATTGATGTTGCCCTTTCCCCGGCAGGAAGGGGAGCGCTCCATGGTATTTCAGGCAGGGATGGGTATCCTTCTTCAGTTCCAGGGTAAGCACTCGTTATCTGCGGAACCACTCCTGACGGAGTTACCGGCAGGTAACAGGTTCCCACAGCGTCAGCGGGAAGATCTACAGTTACGGTAGCTGCGTAGGCAACCATTAAAACGAGAAAGACAAGAATCAGTCCGGCTTTCATCAGAACCTCCCGATTGTGTTTCTATCTTTTAAAATCATGACTGCATGAGTATTAAAAATTGTTTCTTCCGCGTCAACAAATCATTACATGTTATTCTTCCGGGAAAGCACTTTGCACCTGAGTGTTTACTTACCGGATAAGTTATATTCACTTTGCGCGGTTGATAATATTCTTAATTCGGAAGGAGTGTTCCAGGTGAGAAATACCACTGCCTTTTCAGGATGTAGAGGAATGAAGAAGCATTTTCTTTCTGTTCTGGTCTTTTTTCTGTTATCCTCAATAAGTAACGCCCAAACACCGGAAGACTATATTGTTAGAACTTTCGTGGACAGCAATGGAGATAAGATTGACGAGATCATAGTCCCGGGTCAACCTCCAGACCATCACAGGGAGCCTGTGGTGGAACTCCCGGATCCATCTCCATCTGATGGGGTCAATATTCTCAGCAGTGTGCCCGCTTTTAACTGGTGTTACGGATGCTCCGCCACTTCCGCAGCTATGATCGCCGGCTACTATGACAACCACGGCTTTTCAAACATGTATACCGGGCCGACCAACGGTGGTGTTGTACCCATGAACAACAGCGCATGGGGATACGGCGAATGTCCTCTCAGCGCGACTCATATGGGCTATGACGGGCTTTCTGTAAGAGGCCATGTTGATGACTACTGGGTTTCTTCCGGTTCGTCCGGCGATCCTTACTACGGGAACTGGACACAGCACTCTTACGAAGACTGTACTGCAGACTACATGGGTACAAACCAATACTACAACTGGCAGAATATAGACGGAGGAACCACTTTTTACTACAACACAAGTGGAACTCCCCTGTACGACTACACAGGTTGCGAACCGGACAAAAGAGACGGTTGCCACGGTTTTAGATTATTTATTGAGTCCCGTGGCTATTCTATAGCATCTCTTGGAAATTACAATCAGTATATTCTGGGATACAATGGTAACACGGAAGGATTTACATTCGATCAGTTCAAAGATGAAATCGATACAGGATGTCCTGTGATGATACAGATCGCCGGTCACTCCATGGTGGGTTTTGGATATGATGATAATGACAGTAAAGTCTACATCCACGATACATGGGATCACAGTAACCACATAATGAACTGGGGCGGGTCATACAGTGGAATGGTTCACTACGGGGTGGGTGTCTTTAATCTGGCAGGCACAGCTATTGAAGGAGAGACCGAACTGGAAATCGGGGGAGCCCCTCTTCTCGTACTCAACTCAATTAGCCCTAATCCCTTTTCTGATGCCTTAAGTGTTACATACAGTATTCCAGCGGAAACCATGGTTCATCTGTCAGTTTTCGACCTCTCTGGAAGATTGATTGAAGAGCTGATCGATGAACGACTACCGGCAGGTTCACACACCGCAATCTGGACACCAGACCACGGTATACCAGGTGGATGCTATCTGGTTGTACTCAATGCTGGCAGGCATCGTGAGACGGGAAGATGCCTTAAGCTGAATTGATATACTATCTGAAAAAGAAGCGGCCCGGGGGCATTCCCCGGGCTGCTTTACTTTGGTCAGTGAAGTAACTCACAGCCACTGCAAGGAACATGAGGACACATCTCGATAGTTCCTTTCGGGGTACTCTTTTCAGCGAGGCAGACGGAGCCTGTACCTCCCTGATTGCTGGCAATGTCGTACCCCACAGCGAAGTTAACTCCGGGGTGGATCCAATCGAACCTCTATTATCAAGATCATGCCTGATCAGATTCAGCGGATTCATACACTGGTAAAAGTTGCACTTTTCAACAGGTAAACATTTGTGTAGTATAATCGGATGAGAAAACCACTTTTGTTATGGGTAAAAAGCGCATACAGTTTCTCGTGGGGAACAGATCTACCGGACTCTCTGCTTGAGGAAGCAGTGCGGTGTGGCTTTGGCGGTGTGATGCTGGCTGATACCGGAGGAGTGTATGGTCAGCACCGTTTCGCGGTTGCAGCGGCCAGGGCTGGTATAAAGGGTGCAGCCGGTGCCGAGATCGAAACAACCGGTGGTCTTATTGTGGTTGGGGCTCTGTCTTCCGGATGGGGGCAATTGTGCCGGTTGATTACATCTGTTCATGTTACGGAGCGGGTTAACCATCATGCGGCATTTTCAGATTCCAGCCATCTTTTCTGTATAGCGAAGGATGGAGAGCAGGGCACTCTGGTTATTGAAAAGGGCTGGCAGGGCCTAGTTTACATCCCGGTGCTTCCCGGTCAGTCTGATCCGGATTGTCCTGCCGGGGTTCTTCCAGTTGCCTGCGCTCCCTCCATGTTTGCCGGTGAAAACTCCCCGTTGATCCATTCAATGCTTCGCAAAACCGATGAGCTGCTTACCGTTCCACATGTGCGGCAGCCGCCCTTGTTTTCATGCAGGGAGCATCTTCCTCTTTACTCATCCGAGTTGTGGAGAACCGCTCCGTTTGCCCTGGAGAATAATATTCGGCTGAATGAGCTTGTCTGCACTCTTCCCGTTCAAAGACCCTATCGGCCACCGGTAATAACTGATGATGACAGCACCAGATTGAAAGAGCTTCTTTTTCCGGGGCTTCGGAAAGCATACGGTAACAGCGAAGCAGCAGAAAAAAGATTGATCGATGAACTTCGAGAGTTGAGCAGTGCCGGGCTGTGCGGGTATTTTCTTGTTTTTCACAAGGTAATTACCTATTGCAGAGAGAATGGAATACTGGCAATTGCCAGGGGGTCTGCCGCAGGCAGTCTTGTTTCCAGGCTTTTAGGATTATCTGCAATTTGCCCGATCCGGTATGGACTATCCTTTTCCCGGTTTTTTAACCGTCTTCGGGATGATCCGCCTGATATTGATCTTGATATAGATGGGAGCAGCCGCGATAAGGTTTACAAGTGGTTCCTGGCTGAATGGGGGGAAAGAACTGCAGCAGTTTCGGCAACTGTCACTTACAGAACAAAGTCGGCTGTCCGGGTGGCAGCAGCAGCCTGCGGTGTATCAAGGGACGAGACCGATGTGCTGGCTAAACTTTCAAGAAATCCCCGGAATCCCATTTGGAAACAGTATTTACCTGAGAAGGTAATGAAACGGGCGCAATTACTTCGGGGGCTTCCTTCACACCTGATGCCCCATCCCTGCGGCGTTGTGGTTGGCGAAGGACTTATCGCATCAACCGTTCCGGTGGAGATGTGCAGCGGCGGTCTGCCTGTTACCCAGCTGGACATGCACGGAGTTGAATACGCAGGGCTTATCAAAATGGATCTTCTGGGGCAGCGCGGGCTTACATCTCTATCCCTTGCTGCGGGGGAGACAGATGCTGTGAAATTGGTGAATCAAACCGGTTATCCGGATGAGAAAACACTGCTGTTGATAAATGAGGGAAGAACCATAGGAGTGCCCCATATCGAAAGTCCGGCGATGCGGGGGCTTCTGAAAAGAATGGATATTCGTTCGGTTGAGGATGTGGCGCGAGCACTGGCTCTGGTCAGACCGGGCGCAGCCTCAGGGGGAGGCCGCGACAAGTACATGACCGGAGGAGAGAGAAATATTCCCGCTGCTTTGCGGAACATCCTTCTTGAGAATCGCGGGGTAATGCTGTATCAAGAGAATGTAACTGAAGCCGCATGTGTGCTGATGGGGCTTTCCAGTGCCGAGGGTGATCTCATTCGCCGAAGGCTGAAACGAAGGGATGTTGAAAAGGAAGAAATTGTTTCACGGTGTATTGGCAACGGTTTTTCACGGAAGATGGCAGAACGGGGCTGGGAGCTGCTTTCCGGCTACGCAGGGTACGGGTTCTGTAAAGCTCACTCGATGACTTATGCTACGGTAGCATCAGCTTATGCGACCATAAAAGCAGAAAGGCCTGCTACCGCCATGGCTTCATTTCTGGCTGCCGGAGGGGGTTTTTATCGGCATCCTGTTTACATAGAAGAAGCTCGCAGGCTTGGGCTCAGAATACTTCCACCGGATGTGAATAGATGTGAGTGGTTCTGCACCTCACCGGATGATAACAGCCTGATGATGGGTCTGGGTTACCTGGCCGGAATGGGAGAGACAGAATATGAGAAGATAAATAAGGGAAGACCTTACTCTCATCCGGTGCAGATAAGAACTATCGGAGTTGGTCTGAAACTCGCTCAGAATATGGCGATGGCCGGCTGCTTTGACTCTATGGGAATGAATCGACCGCAGGCAGTCTGGTGTGTTAAAGGTGGAGGAAGTTCACTGTTTCCTTCTGGTATGCCCCCGCTTCCGTTGCCCTCCTACATATCATCTGTAAGGGCCGCAAAAGAACTGGAGCTTCTTGAAGTAACAATAGAGGCCCACCCTCTGGCGTTTAAAAGCAGACCAGCGGGGACGATTCATATTGCGGATATGCCTGAGAGGGGCAGTTCTGTTATCTGGGGCAGGGTTCTTATAGGCAGATCATTGAAAGGCGGAGCCGGTTTCTTCATGATGGAAGATGAAACTGGTATTGTTGATTTGTTTGCACCATCCCCCTGGTACAGAAAGGCTTCAGTTGTTTTAAGGCGATCCGGGGCAACACTGCTGCTCCGCTGCGAAACAAAAGCGGAGCGAACAGTTGTGCATCAGGTTCTGGAGTAGTTACTGCGCAGATTTGTAGAGATGAATGTCTGTCTGTCTGGGGGAATGGAATAGGTATTCCCTCTGCATCCAGTCGCAGTTTTATGTTTTCGTTCAGAGAGAAGAAAACATTCCAGTAATCGGTTGTATTCACCCATGGTCTGACAACGAGATTAACGGAACTATCGGCCATCCCAACAGCCCCCACAAAAGGAGCGGAATCTTTGAGTACTCTCTGGTCCTTTGTTATCTCATCTATGAGTACATTCCGAACTTTTCTCAGATCACTGTCGTAGGATACTCCAACGGCAAGGTCAATTCTACGAATTTTCTCGGCAGTGTAGTTGGTTAGCGAATTACCGATGAGTTTTGAGTTTGGAATAATTGTTTTCTTGTTGTCAACTGTTTTCAGAGTTGTAGCCAGAAGACTGATAAGTTCTACGACTCCGGCATCCCCGCCGGCCTCAATGTAGTCACCAATTTTGAATGGCCTGGTTACCATGATTATTACCCCGGCGGAGAGGTTGGAAAGTGAGCCCTGAAGAGCAAGGCCAACAGCAAGAGCGGATGCTCCCAGTATGGCCACAATGGATGAGGTTTGAACACCGGGCTGTCGACCAACAGATGGGTTGAGCTTGCTATATTCAGAACTCCTCTTATGTAAAGCTTAGCATAACAGGAGTTCTGATATTACATTCAACACTGAAAATGGATTCAGAAAAAAGAAGCTCGGAAAATAGAGGAGAACTCGTCACTCTCAAGGCCAGTAGATATTTTATTCAATATTGTGTTCCCGGACTTGGAAACTGGATGGTTCCTATTGATCTTCCTCCCAAACCGTTGGAACTGGTCTGCGAGCCATGCGCGGACTATGTTCCATGGCAAGATGATGTTCCGGGAATTCCCGGGAACCACGAGTTTTAGGTTCTGCTGGTTTCCTGAAATAGAGGTTGGGTAATCTCCCGAATCCGGCTTCAGGGGAAGCGTGTATTTTCACACCGGATTCCCAGTATGTATTTCTCTTATTTGTCTCAGTAATGATCTTTGACCGCTGATCTTGCAAGCGGTATGGTTGGTTTCATGCAGGAATAGGAATCGAAGGTTTATTGGGATGAATGGGCTGCTTTGTGAGCAGGTTGTGTTCCTAATTCAAACCAAGCATAGCTTTAATGAAAGCCCAGGAACTACCTTGTAGAGCAAGGGTAGTTTAATCCGTTATTTCAATGTCGTCAAAGGAAGCTGTCATCGCAGCAGAACCACTTGAGTTGCAATCAAATCCAAATAGGGCAAAAATCCCCGGATACTGGAAAGAATTATCTGTAGCTGTAATATCCCAGTTGTCAGGTTAATCCTCGAGATTGCCTGTCCAGCGATTCCCACCGATCAGATTCCCGTTCATTTCAAGCCTTGGCCAGTATTCCTGTCCGGAAGAAAAAGAACCTGTTAGATAAGCAAGCACCTCACCCTGTGCTATTCCTTCTACTTTAACAATAATCAAATAGCCAGTAGATTCACTTTTGTCTATTATTAAAGCATATCCCTGGGTCAGGATAGCATCTACTCGTCCAACTACCCCACCCCAACTTCATGATAATTTAATTGCTTATGCAATGTCAATCTGTCTGCTGCACTTGCCTTTGCATAATGTGAAAATTCTACGCTTGCCCCTGAGTGGTTCCTTTTCCATAGAGCTTGATCATGCACTCAGGGCATATTCCATGAGTAATCTTTGCGTCGGAATGTTCGGAGATATAAGATTCGATCTGCTGCCAGTAGCCGTCATCATCCCTGACTTTTTTGCAATTCGCGCAAATAGGGAGCATACCCTGAAGTGTCCTTACATGGGCAAGGGCCTCGCGAAGCTGATAATTCATTCTTAAAAGCTCAACATTCTTCAGACGATAGATCTCGGCTTCCTTTTCCTTCTTCTCAGTTTCGAATCGCACCTGAAGCCCCGCTATCCTGTTCATACTCTTCTCGTTCAGGTGCTCTTCAATGCAGGTACTTAATTCCCGGGAGTACATCAGCGCTTTCCGCAGATCCCCCTTCGCCTCATATAGATCTGTTATGTTCTTCAGGCAGAGAATTTCCCAGTCTTTCAGCTCAAGCTCTCTTGTTATCTCCAGCCCTCTGGTAATAAGTTCCTCGGCTTTATCAAGAAGCCCCAGTCTGGTGTATACACCCCCGGCGCTGCCGCAAGTGTAGGCAACCAGTCGCTTGTTGCCCATCTCCTCAAACAGTTCAAGACTCCTTATGAAAAAACTCAGGGCTGATTCGTTATTGCCGAGGTCTTCCTGCAGGCTTCCCAGATTGCTCAGTGTACTGGCGATACCATTTTTATCTTCAATATCCTCCCTGATCTCAAGAGCCTTCTGGAAGTACTCTCTGGCCTTGTCCAGCTCTCCCTATTTCCCGTAGACCGAACCAGTATTGTTGTAAAGATATGCCAGCTTCTTCCGGTCGCCTGACTTCTCGAGTATCTTTTCCGCGAACATGTATGATGACAGTGCCAGATCAAGGCGAAGCAGGCCGCTGTAGCATGCGCCTAAATTCAAGTGGCAAAGAGCAAGTTCATCCTTACTCGCGCCACATTCCTGTTTTCCCTTTAGAGATTCGTGGTAGTGTTCAAGAGCCTTGTCAACCATACCCTGAGACCAGTAAATGCGGGCCATAACACTGAGAGTGGATGCTATTCCATTCTTATCCTTGAGTTCCTCGTATATCTCCATGGACTTCCGGGAGTACAACATGGCTTCTGCATAGTTCCCGGACTGGTGATTTATTGATCCAAGCAAAGAACAACTCTTGGCCATACAAGTAAGGAGCCCCAGTTTTTCCGCGAGATTCTGTGCTTCCAGGGCACAAACTTCTGATCTGTCGGGATTTGAATGAAGATAGAGGTAAGCAAGTTCATTCAGTAGCGCAGCAAGTTCTGAACCGGCAGGTTTCAGCCTGAGTTCTTCAAGCTCCTTTTCAAGAACTGTCATTTCCTCATTTGCCTTACCGCATGCTCTCCACAGCCTCTTCAAAACAGCCATCCTCCTTCAGGACGGGAAAAAGATGTCTCAACTTCTACCAATTTTACTGCCTGAAGCATAATATCTGTTCATCTGACAGGAGTCAACCAAACTGTCATCTCACCTTTTGTGCGCACTTTCCCGTGAGAACGCGACCAAGCATTTTCAAGAAACTAATGGGGTGGCTGAAGAATCTTGAGATGTAGTAATGCAGATAAGTGCCCGTGGCAGAGCCAGTAACTGAGGGCGTTCCGGCGTTAGCACGGATTATAGCCGATCGTGAAACCTTTATGCCAATGCTTCATTCTCGGTCACACTCCTTGGCAGTGAATCCAGAAATTCCTGTATTTGTTTCTCATTCTATATGACAAATACTTATCAGAATTATAACGATTCGGGGTGTTTCAGGAGAGTCTTGAAAAAAAAACAGATTATGGTATTCTATATGACACAGCGCAGACTGATATCACACCACTCTGGAAGGTAAGAAAATGAAAGTCAAGTCTCTGAAACCATCTGAGCTTAAATGGACATGCCCCACAGGTATTTTTGAATTCAGCAAAAGCAGTGAGCTTTCTCCCTCAACTGAAATTGTTGGCCAGGACAGGGCTGTCAGGGCGGTAAAACTGGGGCTTGAAATTCCCAGTAGCGGTTACAATATGTTTGTGACAGGGGTTTCCGGAAGTGGCAGGGAAACAACAGTTAAGCGGATTCTTGACCAGATTGATACAACCACTGACAAGCTTACAGATCTGTGCTATGTCTATAACTTCGAAGATTCAACCAGGCCACAGGCTCTTGTTTTTCCAGCAGGAGAGGGGAAACAGTTCAAGGAAGGGATAGAATTGTGTATAGAACTTCTGCAGAAGAACATCCCTGTTGTTCTCGGAAGCGAAAGTACGGCAGCTGAAAAAGGCGCGTTGCTTGAAAGCTACTCCGAGCAGAAAAAAGAACAGATGGAGAAGGTGGAGAAGGCTTCGGTTGAAGCAGGTTTTGCAGTGGTGAGTATACCCACCGGACAGGGGCACAGCAGACCGGATGTGCTTCCTGTAATAGATGGAAAACCATATACCTATGAGGAACTGCAGCAATTGGCTGCAGAAGACAAGATCACTGCTGAAAAACTTAAGGAGTACAGAAACCTTCATACCGATTTGTTTAAGTTGCTCACTTCCGCCATCAGACACTCTCAGTCTATAGAGATAAAAGCTCAGGTGGAGATCGAGAGACTGTACAGAAGATTATTGAAACCAACGGTGACAGGGATACTTGCCAGGCTTTCCGGTCTTGGGAATAAGGAATCGGCAGAGCATGTGGAACGGATTGCTGAGACGATTCTCTCCAATATCGATGTGTTTTCAGCCAATTCGGAAGAAGCAGATCCATACATCATATTTGAAGTAAACTTGATAGTTGATAACTCCGACAGAAAGAAACGACCGGTTGTCGTGGAGCAGTTCCCCGATGCTGTGAGACTTTTTGGAAATATAGACCGGATTGTGATAGACAATAAACCCTACAGCGATCATACCATGATACGCGCCGGTTCTTTTCTTAGAGCAAACGGTGGATACCTGATTATCAACGCAATGGATGTTGTTCGCCAGCCGGGACTCTGGCAGACTCTTATACAGACAGTACGAAACAGAACTGTTATCACCAGACCAAATGAGATGACCAGAGCATTCATGCCTATTGAACTGCAACCGGAGCCTATTGATGTTGATGTCAAAGTTATTCTTATCGGTCCGGGATGGCTCTATACAATTCTTGCATCTCAAGACCCTGATTTTGGTTATCTGTTTAGAATCAGAGCTGATTTCGATGACAGAATGGACTTGAATGAAGAGAATATCCTGGATTTTGCCGGAGTAATAGCCTACATCTGTCAATCAGAATCGGTTCTCCCTCTGAACAGTGGTGCAATGGCCTCCATAGCTGAACAGGCAGTCAGGCTTACAGGAAGGCATGACAAAATATCACTGAAATTCAACATGGTAGCAGACTATGTAAGACAGGCATCCTACTGGGCCGCACAGGACGGGCGAGATATTATTACTGCTCGGGATCTGGACAAGGCCATTAGCGAGAAGCAGTACAGACTGAGCCTTGGTGAAGATTATGCCACGGATCGTATACTGGAGAATCAGGTAATGGTTGACACAGAGGGCTCCGTTGTGGGGCAGCTCAATGGCCTTGCCGTGTACTCGGGTGCCGATCATTCTTTCGGTCTTCCCAGCAGGATAACCGCAACAGTAAGCCCTGGCGTTGAGGGAATTATTAACGTTGAACGCGAATCGGAAATGTCCGGAAAGATACACACAAAAGGAGTGTATGTGATTACCGGATTCTTCCGGGAGCATTTTGCCCTGGATTATCCCCTTTCTCTTTCAGCAGGAATAGTATTTGAGCAGAGCTACGGAGGGGTTGATGGAGACAGTGCCAGTTCCACCGAATTGTACGCGCTTCTCAGCGCTTTGTCCGGTGCTCCACTCAGGCAGGATCTCGCTGTTACCGGTTCAGTAAATCAACATGGAAGGATTCAGCCGATCGGTGGGGTCAATTACAAAATTGAGGGTCACTTCAAGGTTTGCAGAGAGCGAGGTCTTACCGGTACTCAGGGTGTGATGATACCCGATTCCAACGTTGTTCACCTTCAGCTTCACAGGGATGTGATTGAAGCTGTGGAAAACAAACAATTTCATATCTATCCGATTTCAACCATAGAGGAGGGTATTTCCCTGCTTACCGGCATTGAAGCCGGAGAAAAGAGTGCCCACGGAACTTATCCCGCTGACACAATTCTGGGTATGGCAGACGCACAATTAAGGCAGATGGCGGAGACCGTCCGTGATTTTGGAGGAAGACGCTGAAAAAAGTAATTTCATTCAGTTGGGGAGAGCTTGAGGCAGGCGGATCGAATTTTGGGGATACAGTTATCTTCAAGGCACAGTTCAATGCTTTGAGCAAAATGGGTGTCGAAATTGGGGTTCTTACAGCAGATCCACAGCGAACAAAACAGAGATATCCCGGAGTAATGTGTTTTGATGTTTCCAGCGGAAGACTCAAGGCAATCCTTTCAAGCATAAAGTGGAGCGATATTGTTGTTGTCGGAGGCGGGGAACTGGTGCAGGATGTATCCTCTTTATTCTACACCCCCTACAATCTGTTACCTCTATTTCTTGCTTTTCTTTTTAGAAAAAAATCCTTTGCCTGGGCAATAGGTATAGGTCAGGGATCCGAACTTACTCCATTGACCCCATTTTTTACAAAGGTTGCGCTAAAAACATGTGACGCTATCACTGTACGGGACAGGGGTTCTTTTAATGTTCTATACAAACTCGGGTTCCGGGAGCCGGATATGATACTTGCGGCGGATTGTGCTCTAACTCTTTCTAATAAAGAGCGTACACAACCAAAATCAAACATACTTGGGGCTGCTCCGCGGGATGTTTCAAACAGATCAAGGAAACTTCTTCCTCTTGAACTTAGGAAAAAATTTAAAAACTATGAAGAACCAGACCCCCTTCCCGCTGCAGATGCATGGGCCAACATTCTTGACAAACATGTGGATAAGTACGGTTCGGAGATCATTCTATTTCCATTCCACACAGGTTCGCTTTCAAACGACGATTACGAGTTTTGTGATCTGGTAAAGAGTCGAATGAACC